>NZ_JAUBTU010000014.1:70129-104505 GCF_036705085.1 Microcoleus sp. B6-A1 | reverse complement strand
GAGCTGGGTGCGGTGAAAATCGCACGCCCAGATCTAACTGAGAGGGGCAGGGAATAATATCCCTCCTCGACTCAACCTAGTTCACGGGCCAACTTTCTGGGTCTAGACCCAATTCCTGTTTACGGAAAAACTGATAAAGAGCCTGTGTTTACTGGTAAGCGGATTAAGCGAGGTTTGTACAAAACATCGGTTGGTCGGTTAATTAATTCCGATGTGAATGCAGCGTACAATATCCTCAGAAAAGCAATCCCAAATGCCTTCAGCTTTCTTGATAGGGAGCTGCGTAGTTGGGCCAATGCGGGTTAATCCGCTCAAAGTAAAAGTGAAGGGGGAGGGACTTGAAGCCTCCCATGCCTATAAATGACTATACTTTTACCAGCTATACGATCAATTCAGCCAGATAAGTTTTCTAGGCATTCGCTACGGTGGCGATCTTAGTGGAGCTACAGATAGTCGGCAGATCAATAATAAACTGCGTTCCCTGCTCTGGCGTAGAAATACACTCCAATTGACCGCAGTGTTTTTCTATCAGAATTTTTCTGCTGATGGACAATCCCATGCCTGTACCTTTTCCTATGGGCTTAGTAGTAAAAAAGGGAGTGAAAAGTTTAGCACGAACACTTTCTGTCATGCCCACACCATTATCAGCAATTGTTACCAGGATGTGGGAAGCCGAGCTAATGTTGTCATGCGAATTGCCGGGTACAACTTCAGTCCGAATCAAAATCTGGGGGTGACAACCTGCACCATCTTCTCTACTTAGCCGCTCTTCTAAAGCATCTATAGCATTCGCTAAAAGGTTCATAAACACCTGATTGAGCTGACCCGCATAACAGTTCACAAGTGGCAATGCACCATAGTCTTTTATCACATTAATAGCAGGTCGATCGGACTTAGCCTTTAGTCGGTGCTGTAAGATCATCAAAGTGCTATTAATGCCTTCGTGGATATCTACTGATTTAATTTCAGTTTCATCCAACCGCGAAAAATTGCGTAGAGAGTGAACAATATTGCGAATGCGTTCGATCCCTAACTGCATGGAAGAAAGCAATTTTGGTAAATCATCTATGATAAATGGTAACTCTCCATCTTCTATTTCATGGACAATTTCTGCTTCTGGTTGCGGGTAATACCTTTGGTAAAGATTCAACATATTAATGAGTTCTTTAATATAGTCGTTGGCGTGGGAGAGATTGCCGTAAATAAAGTTAACCGGATTGTTGATTTCATGAGCGACACCTGCAACTAATTGACCGAGACTAGACATTTTTTCACTTTGAACTAGCTGGAGTTGTGTTTCTTGCAGTTCTTTGACAAAATGTTCTAAAGCAAGAGATTTTTGGTGTTCTTTTTCTTCACTAATACGGAGTGCTTTCTCTACTTGTTCGCGTCGCTCTATTTCAGCCTGCAATTTATGACTTAGAGAAAAACTTCTCAAAGCTGTTAGCATCGTAGTGTATAGCTTTGATGTCGTTAATTCAGTTTTAGTTTTATAGTCATTAATATCGTAATTGATAATAATGCTTTTTTCAGGTACTTGTCCGGGTTGACCCGTGCGTAAAATAATTCGCACTAAATGATTGCCTAAAACTTCTCGGACATATTTAACCAAGTTTAAGCCAGCATCATCTGTTTCCATAATTACATCTAGTAAGATGATGGCAACATCAGGATTTTCTTGGATTAGCTGTTTAGCTTCACGAGCAGAGTAAGCATTAATGAAGGTTAAAGATTTGTTTTCAAAGACAAACTTCCTGAGTGAAATTTCGGTAGCGGTGTGAACTTGAGCCTCATCATCTACAACTAAAATTTTCCAACTTTCAGTCAGCTTTTCTTCTGTGGTTTCATCTGCAAACAATATCTCATCATTGGAGTCGATTGCTTCGGCAAAGTATACTGTTTCTGGAGATGGTTGAGTTAAGAAATCGTCAAAATCACTTTTCATTGCTGTACACCTTTATTTTTACTAATGTTTAGGTTTGAAGTTAGACAACCTGTTAAGAAAAAGGCAGAAGGGAGAAGAGTTACACAGCAACCTTTTCAGTCATCCTTATTTTACTTTTAATGAGGTGGACTTACTTAGTTATCTTGGCCCGGAAATCGGAATTGGATCTCTACATTGGTGAATCAAGTTGCATGGGTAATTTAATAATAAACTTGGTTCCTCTTCCCACCTCACTTAGACATTCAATTTCACCTTTTAGTTTTTGGGTGACTAAATTGTAGACAATATGTAACCCTAACCCACTGCCACCTTGACCACGCTTAGTGGTAAAGAATGGCTCAAAAATTTTACTTAAGTTTTCAGGGGGAATACCTTTACCTTCATCGGCGTATTCAAATCTTAGCCGATTACCTTCTTGCTCCCAATCAAAGATTAGTTCCCCAGAAATCCCTGGTTCGTAGGCATGAATCAGAGAATTGATTAGCAAATTTGTCACAACTTGGGACAAGGCTCCTGGATAAGAATCTATAGCTATTTTGCTATCTCCCTTAATTTTAAGCGAATGTTGGCTATTTTTCAACTTTGGTTTTAATTGTAATAAAATTTCATCAAGATAAGGTCTGATCTGGAAAGTACGTCGTTCTTCGCTAGAGCGATCTACTGCTACTTGCTTAAAGCTTTGAATCAAGGCTGCCGCCCGCTCTAGGTTAATTAGAAGTGCCTTACTGCTTTGGGTAGCAATATCGACAAACTCTTCTAAATCCGATCGCTTCATTTTGCCACTTTTATAAATAGATGCAAATTCTGTGGTATTTTCTGCCAAAGCTGAAGCAACCGTGACACCAACTCCGATGGGAGTATTAATTTCATGGGCAACACCAGCAACTAATCCTCCCAGAGATGCCATTTTTTCAGATTCGACTAGCTGAGTTTGGGTGGCTTTTAAAGCCTCTAGGGTGTTCGATAATTGTTGAGTCCGATCGCTCACTAATTGCTCTAAGTTTTGATTAAACTCCTGTAAATTTTTGTAAAGTTGAGCATTCTCAATGGAAATAGCAATTTGGGCAGATAAAAGTTTTAACAATTCTAGGCGATCCGTAGTAAAAGCCCCTTCAGTCAGGTTATTTTCCAAATAAAGAAGGCCAGTCAGCTTACCTTGGTGGAGCAGAGGAGTGCAAAGAATAGACTTCGGTTGAGTAGCTGCAATATAAGGATCGCGGGTAAATTGTCCCTCTTGAGCCGCATTATTTAACACCACATTTTCCTGAGTGCGAATCACATAATTGGCGATCGCACAAGCCAGCAAAGGAGTTCCCCCAGAAGCTGCTATCGGATTGAGAGGAAGCGAGCGCAGCACACTAACTTCATCCTCCTGCACCGAACCTTCCGCCTCAATCGCCCAGTTTCCCGCTTTTTCTAAAATCAAAAAACCTTTTTGCGCCCCCGCATTCTCGATCGCAATTTTCATCAATCTTTCCAGCAACCTACTCAAAACAATTTCACCCGAAATCGCTTGAGAAGCTTTCATCACAGTAGCTAAATCTAGCGTCTCACCCAAATTGCTGCTAGTAGTCGCCGTCGTTGTGCGGTTAACTTTTGTTTGAGTAGTTGTCTTCCCTGAAGTTCTCGCAATTAACTGGGGATACTTCTCCTCCAAACTCTCCACTTTACGTTTAGCCCCCCAGTATTGGTAGCCATAGTGAGCTTTAGTCAAATAGATGTGGGCAAATTCTTCTTTATCTTTCCCCAACCAGAACTTAGCAGCCAGTTCCGCCGCCAGCGCTTCATTCTGAATAAAATCACCCTCTCTAGCCTCAGCTATCGCGCGATCGTACAAATCCATCGCCTCCAAATCACGACCTGAAATTCTCGCCATTTCTGCCGCCACTAGCGAGAATTTATGTGCAAAACTTTCCGAGCAGTTGTCCGCCCAAACTTGGATTTGTTTCTGATTAGCTTCTAATTGCTGCCAGTAATCTTTTCGCTCCAATTCAGAAACCTCTGAATACAGAGCCGTTAAAATCAGACAACGGTAAAAATAATGGTGAGCACTAGAAATATGACCCATCAAATAATCAATCAGCTCAGCCGCGCGTTCAGATGCTTCTAGCGCCTCACTATACTGTTCGTAAAGATATAAAGTCTGCGCTTTTAAAACATAAAACTCGCACAGCGCGGCCATGCTTTTACGACTGTGGAAATTTTCTAAATGCTGTTTTTCGGTAACTTCATCCTCTTCGCCCATCAAATTTAAAATTGCTATTCTATTAGCAATAATTATATCAATTGCCCACAAATTTTTAGTTTGCTCGCAAAAATGGAGCGACTTGCCAATATCTTCCAAGAGATTATTCAAATTCATGCCTTGGAAGAAATAGGTAATAGTTTGAAACATCCGGTTATAACCCGTCCATTGCAAATTGCCCGATTGCAAGCCAACTTTATACCCTTCGTTATTAATTTCGGCAGTAGTTTTGAGCGGTCTCACCCAGCAGTTTAAGTAATTGGCAAAAATCACACTATCTTGGCAATTTTGAGACAAGTTATTTGAATTTTCGCTCAGAGTCAGAGCGAGTCTGCCAAACTCATAAGCCGATTGGTAATCCCCTAAAATTGAATTCAGAATAATTCCATAACATGAATAGCAGTAAGACCCTCCCGCTACAAAACCGTACTTGAGAGAAAGGTTAATCGCTTTAATCACAGTCAACTTCCACAGTTCTTGAGATGAAAAGAACGTTAGTGGGCCCATGTTACCCAATAATTTCATAGCCATTTGTTGATCCGGATTTTTCATCTTTTCGGCATGAATTAATGATGCAATTTCTTGGTTTGCCAAGTTAGCTGTAGCTGTCGCCATTTCCGCATTAACCGCCTCGCTTAAATTATCTTCATCCAAGTCTATGCCCAGCAATTGAAGGGCTTTTAATCCAGATTGAATTGCTGATTCATATTTACTTAGCAGAGTGTACTGCACGATCAAAATGTTGTAAACTTCGGCTTTTTCTATGTCAGATTTTGCCCGGGCAAATGCCAGTTCTATTAAAGCTTCTGATGCTTCAAAATTCCCGTTTAAATATTCGGCCTCTGCCAGCTCCTTATGAAAGGTAAAAGCTAGTTCGTAGGAGTCTTGCCAAATATCGCCCGGTAAAATTTCTCGACCGAATTTTAAATAATCTCTGGCAGCAGCATAAGCCGTTGCATCTTTGGCTTTGCGAGCGGCTGTTAAATTTAAAATAGCTAGTTCAGTTTTCTCGTGATCATCAATGATTAAATTCCGACCCGAATTCAAATGATCAGCAATTTCAAAAATTCTTTCGGCTCGTCGCTCTGGAGAAATATTTGCCAGTAACAGGCGACCAATTTGTAGGTGAATTGCGGTTTGCAGTTTTGAGTCAATCAAAGCATAACCTGACTGCTGCACGCGGTCATGCAAAAATTTATAAGTAGTAATTACTAAGTCTGAGTTAATTATTTCTGATTCGGTAGCACCTAACTCAGAAGTAGTTAGAATCAATCCCTCTTGGATGGCTGGCAATAGTTCTTGAAAGGTGGCTCCCCAAGATTTCTCATTAATAATTGAAAGAGTGTTTAAGTCAAAACTATTACCCACGCAAGCAGCCAAACGCAAAACTTGCTGAGTTGATGGGGGCAGTCTTTTCAATTTTCCAAGCATCAATTCAATGACGTTATCAGTAATACCTACTGATTCAATTTCTGAAATATTCCAATCCCAGTTTCTTTCATGAAAATTGAATTTCAGCAGGTTTTCTTGATAGAGAGTTTTGAGAAACTGATTGACAAAAAAAGGATTGCCTTGAGTTTTACTGACCACTAACTCGGCGAGGGGGAGCGCTGATTTTTGGTCTTTACGCACGGTATCAGTAATTAAGTTAACTATGTGGTGAAGGTGTAAGGGAGCTAAAGTAATTCGCTCGATTCTTGCACCTTCATTTTGCAGCTCGTCCAAAGTCATCATTAAAGGATGAGATGGGTTAACTTCGTTGTCTCGATAAGCACCAATTAGAAATAGATAGTTGGTTTGCTCATCTGCCATCATTACTTGCAGCAATTTCAATGTAGCAGAATCAGCCCATTGTAAATCGTCGAGAAAGATGACTAAGGGATAGTCAACTGAACAAAACACGCGGATGAATTTTTGAAAGACTAAATTAAATCGGTTTTGTGCTTCTGTAGCGCTTAATTCTTGTACGGTAGGCTGTTCGCCAATGATTAATCCTACTTCAGGAATGACATCTATAATGATTTGACTATTGGCGCCAATAGCTGCTAAAAGTTTTTCTTTCCAGGTATTGAGTTGGGTTTCGCTTTCACTTAAGAGTTGCTTGACTAATGATTGAAAGGCTTTGACAACAGCGGCATAAGGGATATTTCTTTGAAATTGGTCGAATTTTCCGGCAATAAAATAACCTCTCGCTTTAGTAATTGGTTTATAAACTTCTTGTACTAAGGCGGATTTTCCAATGCCAGAGTAACCAGATACTAGCATCATTTCGGTGCTGCCCCTGCTGACTCGCTCAAAGGCTGCTAATAAGGTTTCAACCTCTGTTTCTCTGCCGTAGAGTTTTTGAGGGATTTGAAACTTATCTGTAATATCTTTTTGGGCGATCGCAAAATCTGTAATTCCTCCCGTAGTTTTTAATTGTTCTAGGCATTCTTCTAAGTCAGCGATAATTCCCCAAGGGCTTTGATATCTGGCTTCAGCGGTTTTCGCTAATAGCTTCATCACAATATTAGAAACAGCTTTAGGAATTTCTCGATTGATTTGATGGGGCGGTACTGCTTGTTTAGCAATGTGACAGTGGATTAATTCCATTGCATCGCTGTAATCCCAGGGCAATTGCCCCGTTAGGAGTTCGTAAAAAGTGACTCCTAATGAGTAAAAATCAGTGCGGTAGTCTATCGCTCGGTTCATTCTGCCTGTTTGTTCCGGCGATATATAGCTCAGAGTGCCTTCTAAAACATTAGGATTTTTCAGGCTAGGATTTTCGCGCTTTAAAACAGTAGAGATCCCAAAATCTATAATTTGAACTCGCCCTGTGCTTGAGTTGATAATAATATTGCTGGGATTGATATCTTTATGAATAATTTTATGTTGATGAATTTCACCTAAAGCCCAGGTGATTTTAATAGCTGTTAAGAAAAACTCTTCTAAGGTAAGTTTGTGAGAAGCTAACCACTGCTTTAATGATTTTCCCCCACAATCCTCGAAAATAATAACTAAACTGTTTTGATATCTTTCTAAGCTGTAGGTTTTCGGGACAGTTTCTAGGTTAAGATTGCGTGTAATTTCATATTCCTGCTTGTATCTGACTAACGAAGCTGGCATCGGATAATCTTGTTTGAGAAATTTGAGAATTACCGGTTGCTTGTCTTGCTTTCTCAGTCCCCGGTAAACTAAAGAATTATTACTTTCATGGATTTGGTTGGTAATGTCGTAGCCCGGTAAGTTAATCATTCTTACAGCCTCTTGTCAGTATTAATACTCAATTATTTTTTTAGAAATTGTTAATTAATTAAGTAGATGTATCCTCTAATACATAATAATACCCGAAATTTTAATAAAAACTTAAGGTTTAAAATAAAAGTTATTTTTTGTTAACATTTCTTAAACATAAAACGGCTAAACCTTCGCGTCAGCAGTACGATCGCTCCAGAGTTTCCTGCAAAATCCGGCAAAACAGAGTGAAGTGCGATCGCCGTTGAGCTTCCTCAGAGATTTGGGCGCTGCATAATTAGAGTATGAATAGGGGGAATTACCATGTAAAAAATTCACAAATGATTTAGGATTGCTATACATTACCTAAAATTTCAGGATGTTCCAGTTCCTGCACTATTGATACCTTGATTCAGCAACGCCTCTTTTTCCTTCTTCATTCCACATCTTCATTACCAAGGATTGCCAATCATTGTAAAGGCTGCCCAATAATAAGGATGCGAAAGCACTCGATCGCCCCGCGCCGCAATTTCTGGAGGCAAAATTAGACCCCCAGAAAGCCCTTCGGCTCGCAACATCCCGTCTTGAATCCGCACGCGCCCCCGCAGCATCTCCAATTGCGCGCGCCGCAAAGCCTCCGCTTTAATCATCAAATTGCCACCGCGTCTGGGGGCCCGCAACTGCCGATAAAACTCAGTCATCAGCCCCAAAGTCCCATCATCGCTGACTTCCCACAAACTCGCTAAAGCGGATCTAGCACCGCTAGCTACCGCCAAACCCGCAAACCCCAACTCCGCCTCTTCGTCGCCCAAAGCGGTACTGCACGCGCTTAAAACTAACAGATTCACCGGCGGTTCATTCCACCGCAACTGTGGCATTTGATCGAGGCGTAATTTAGTATCCCACAACTGAATGTAAGAATTTTTCGGTTCCCCAGGCAGGAATTCGCTGTGAGTTGCTAAGTGAATGATGCCAAAAGGCTGATTTGCCCGCTGAGCTTGCAAATTTCCGAGAGTAAAATCTTGATTCAAAAATGATTTTCCTTCACTTGGCGGCGCGATCGACTCTAACTCCACCGGTACCGCTGGTAATGGCGCTTTATCTTCAAATACCGACGCCCCCATCGCCAACACTTCATCATCCGCAATATTGTCGTAGCCGATATCAGTCAAACTCAGACTCGGCATGACGCTAATACTGTATTGCTCAACTAAAAATTGTTTGCCATTGTGAAGAGCAGCAAAGGGCACACTCCGCAAACCTGCTGCCGGAATTACAATTAAATTGTCAATCTTTAAAGCTGTCAATTCTGAGGCCATTGGCGCAATTAACCAGCGATAAAGTTTTTGAGCCGAATCCAAATAACTAATGCTGCTTCTTCTTCTGGGATTAGTTATTTCGGTTTGCAGGGCATCCGCCAATTGCAACACCTGCCACCGCGTTGTCGCCGGAACTAGAACGCGCATCGGTTGAGCGTTAGCTGTGACTAACACTAATTCTAAATGCTCCCCGTTAGGAACATCGGGAATTTCTTGGCCCTGGGGCGACAACCTCTGGGCTAACTTATCTTCTAAGGGGCGATGGGGCCCGGAGGTGAGGTTTTTTCTCATAGGCAATAGATTAGATAAATCCTGACTTGCCACCAGCACTGAACCATTTTCTTGGGCTGCGGCTGCATCCGATCTCCTGAGCCAATTCATATAAATGATGGCAGATTTTGTCCCGGTAATTTGTTCGTTTTTGCGAAGATTTTCGTAAACCACCGATAGATTAGTAATCGGCTTTCTTGGGGGCAAGTCCAGATATTTTTCGTACTCGCGAGTAAAGGTTTGTTCAAATTCTAAAACTCCCGAACCGGCCGCATCTAATCTGCGAGAAGGAGCGAAAATATCCTGGCTCATTGCGGAATTTCTGTCTCGATTGGGCGATCGCAATTCAACTTGCAAAGATGCAGGAAGTGACAGCGCCGGATCTGGATTTACGGACTCTAGAGGCGGTGCGGGAATTGGTGAGGGAATTGGTGCGGGAATTGGTGAGGGAATTGGTGAGGGAATTGGTGAGGGAATTGGTGAGGGAATTGGTGAGGGAATTGGTGCAGGAGTAGAGGGCGCGGCCGGTGTAATTAGGGAAATCTGATTTGGTAAACTTCCTTGGGTGTAAGTTTGTCCAAAAGCAAAAGTGGGCAAAATGGCGTTTCCCACGCCAGCATTAATGCTTCCTCTGGTTCCATTGTCGATCGCGCCACCAACTACAAACGGTCGATCGCTACCGCCTCCGTGGCGAATTGCGATCCTCCCCGCCCCCGCACCTCCGGCAGTAGAAATACTCGAAGAATTGCCCGATATATCATCGTTGAAAACATTGTTCGATCCAAACAAACCGAGGGTTCTCACATCAACGCTGCCGCCGATGCCCCCAGTGCCGCCTCTAGCGTTGATAAAGCCCAACTGAATGTCACCAGTCGCGCTCAGGGAAACGCCCCCGCCGTTGCCGTTTGAAGTGCCGCTGGAGTTGAGATCGAGAGCGGAAATCCCCGCCTGCGAGGTGAGAGCAATATTTCCGCCGATCGCCCCCGAAGCGTTCAAAGCTCCCGCAGTTAAAGGGCCGGCATTGCTTTGGAGAGCGATCGCGCCTCCTGTGCCCGCCGATGACGAGTCGATCGCACCCGCAGCAACAGTATTCCCCTCAACCCGAATCCTCCCACCGTTCGAGGTAATATTGCCAGTCCGAACCTCCCCGCTTCCTTGCAGATTCACGCTGCCACCATCCGTCCTTAAATTACCCTCTAAGAGCACGTTTTCTGCCTTGATATCGGCTCCCAAAACGGCCGTGCTGTCCCCCCCGAAGCGAGCGGAATCTCGCGCGTTAACGCTCAAACTGCGCGCTGTAATTGTGGAAGCAGCCGTCACGCTAGCAGCGTCAGCCGAGAGCTGGCCCAACCTCTGAGTTTGACCGACTAGGCCGTCAAAAGTAATGTTGCCGCCAGCGCGCAGGGTCAAATTATTAGCCCGGCCCGGCGTGCTGTCGAGGGTATTGGCAAAAGTGATATTGCCGGTAGTGGCTGCTAGGGCGGCGGTGCGATCGACTGTGACGTTACTATTGAAAGTCATGTCGCCAGATGTCGCCATATTGCCGGATACCTCGGTACTGCGGGCGTTGACATTCAAACTCGCCAGCGGTGCAGCTTGACCGACTGTAGCGCCGAACAGCACTCGCCCAGCGTCTAGTCTCAGGGCGTGAGCTCCGTCTAGGCTACCGGAGAAGACAATGTTGCCGGTTGCTTCCGTGCTCAAAGCTACGTCAGCATTGAGGGATGCGTTTCCTGTAAAAGTGAGATCGCCGCCGGATGTGGCAATGTTGGCGTTGAGATCAGTTTGGGGCGCGTCGAGAGTCAAGCTAGCGCTGCCACTTGTTCTCAGGGGATTGTCGATCGCGATCGATCGCCCTTGAAGTGTCAGCGGGCTGTTGAAGGTAATGGGTGCGACGATCGCGATCGACTCGCTGCTACCGTTTTCGCGCCCGATCGCGATCGAGCCGAAATCCCCCGCCAAAGCGCCGAGATCCGTTGCCGTCAAGTCCAAAATGCCCAAAATATCGCCGGTGCCACCGATCCGAATTGCTCGGCTATCGTTGGGTTGCAAGCGAATTGTTCCCCCCGCACTGCTGACAGAATTGCTGCCGCCCCTCAAGTCAATGCCGTTACCAGTGATAGCGATATTGCCGCCGTTGGCATTAAGTCCGCCCAGAGAGATACTGCTGGCGAAAATGTTGATGTTGCCACCTTGAGTCTCGATTAAATCCTTGGGATCATTGACAACAAACACTCCGCCCGCTCTAAATGTTACGGTGTCTCCCGTTCTCGCTTGCAGGGAAAGTTTGTTATCGGGCAAGTTTTGGAGGGTGATGTAGCCGGGGGTTTCTAGAACCACGTTGCTGCCGGCCGCCATTTGTTCCAACTGCACTTCTGAGATCGATGTTTCATTTGGTTCTGGTGCCGATTCGAGTTCCCCGCCAGATTGCGCGCTGCTGTCACCGTTACCGCTGACGATCGTAATATTTGCCGGATCGAGCCACAAATTGCCGATCGCACCGTTAGTCGCGCGGGTATCGACCTCTCCTTGGAAAGTTAAAGCATTTTTGCCGGAAACTTCTACTGTTCCGCCGTTACCTGCGGCGATGCCCCCGCGAGCAGTAATATTGCCCAAGAAGCGAGTTATATTGTCTGACCAAATTACTGCAGTGCCGCCATTGCCGCGGTCGATCGCGTTTGCTGCGATCGTAGAATCAGGACTAACATAAGTTACCTGGGCGTTTGGCACTGGTTCCATCCCCTGGAAACCGCCTCCGACGCGCACAGTACCTCCGCCGTCAGTGCCGGAAGCATCGATATTTGCGCCGAAGAGTCCAACTTTTTCCCCTAAAATATTGACTGTGCCACCAGCATTCCCAGAAGGGCCAAATACATTTACAGAACCGGAGACGATCGCACTTCCGGCAACTGCGGGCACAGTTTGGCCGCCAGTCAGTACCAATTGACCTTGTTCGTTAGTGGTTAAACCTGTGGCTGACACTACGCCTGGGCCCGTCAGCAACTGAGGCAAAGAAACCGGGGCGATCGCCGATTTTTCTGACTGCAAAGACGGAGTAATTTCTAAACTCAATAAATTGCCGCTTTGACTGATACGGACTGCATTTTGTCCCGGAACAGCAGCCACAGTAATTTGACCGTTGGGTGCGGATAATTGTCCTGTATTAATAACGGTTCCACCGAGCAAAGTTAAACTTTGCCCGCTGCCAACTGCCAAGTTTCCGGCATTGACAATTGCACCGAGTTGTGAGTTATTAAAATTAAATTGATTAGGATTTCCCAGTAAAGCTTTGTAATCATTAATTCCGCTCGAATTAAACCAGCGATCGCCGAACCCAATACCTGTAGCAGTTGTCGCGAAAAAAGACCCCGGCACGTTTAATCTAGCATTTTGACCAAAGACAATTCCCGCCGGATTCATTAAGAATAAATTTGAGTTGCCGCCGCTTACAGAAATCAGACCGTTAATGAGGGAAACATTGTCGCCGGAAATCCGCCCTAAAATATTTTGAATATTTGGATTAGTTAGAAAATTAGCGATTTGACCTTCGCTGAGATTAAATTGACTGAAGCTGTGAAACAGATTGGCGCCGTTTCCTGACAGTTGTCCGCCACTAATGTCTGTGCGGTTTTGCTCGGAGTTAACAACAGTATTAGTGCCGTCATTTGCAGGAACGACAGATTGCGATCGAACTGCTAGCGGTAGCAGCCAAAAACCTAATGTCAAAATTAGAGCAGAACGAAAATAGGTCATTAGTCAGTTGTCAGTTGTCATTAGTCAGTTGTCAATAGTCATTAGTCATTAGTCATTAGTTAGTGGTTATTTTTCTTATATTTGTTGTTATTTGTTGGTTCCAATGACCAATGCCCCATGCCCCATGCCCCATTCTAATCTGCTTTGTAAAACTTATCTAAACTTACCTAAAGCCATCTTTAGACACAATTCGGAGTTTACTTCCTACGCTGTTGGGTAGACGGCTAATCCCAAGATAAGTAGGCTATCCCCCTGGCTGCCGAGGGTTTCCAATTTAAAATATTTAGACTTGCGTTCCAGTCCCGATCTAAAGATATCCCACAAACAGGACAGTCAAAAGTCCTAATACTTAGTGGCATATCTTTTTTAGTGCCACAATTAGAACAGGTTTTAGAACTAGGGAACCATTGATCGACTAGCACTAAAGTTGCTCCATACATTTTGCACTTGTAATCAAGTTGGCGCTTGAATTCGTAAAATCCTAGATCGGATATTGCCCCGGCCAGTTTGTGATTCGCCATCATGCCTTTAACGTTTAAGTCTTCAATCTTGATTAGCTTGAAATTTTTGGCTAAATAAGTTGTTAACTTGTGAAGAAAATCTAAACGAATACGAGCTATCCGCGCGTGAAGTCGGCTAATTTTATTGTAGGTTTGGCGCTGGTTTTGGGAGCCTCTTACCTGTTTTGATGCTTGGCGCTGTAAGGTAGCAAGTTTGGTTTTCGCACTGGCTATTAACGGCTTTGGTGCATCAAAGACCTGCTGATTTGACAGCGTGGCCGCATAATTAATGCCTACATCAATTCCTACAGAGCTTTCAGGTTGTCGAACTGGTAAACGTTCGGCGTCAACACAGAAGGAAACAAACCAACGACTTCCTTCTTTTGAAATCGTAAAAGTTTGAGACACGTAACCGCATTCTAGGGCTTCGTAGAGCCGAAAATTTCCCAAGGTAGGAATCTTAATGGTGCTACCAGCGTTTAGTAAAACTTTGCCGTTAGACGAATCGACTGTAAAAGACTGACCGGATCGGCGGCTAGCGAATCTTGGATGACCTGAAGAACCAGCGCGATACCGACTAAACGCATCTTTCAAGTCAATCAAAGCGTTTTGGTAAACTCGACTGGACAACTGGTTCATCCAAGCAAATTCAGGCTGTTTCTTGACGTAGTTAGTGAGAACTTTTTTAACTTCGTTGAGTACCTTTGAGTCTGTAAGTTTCCCCTCACTGTACATTTGAGTCCGCAAGCTTAACCCCATGTTAAATACCACGCGCCGAAATCCTGCGTGTTTTGCCATCAAAGTCGCTTCCCTATTATTCAATTTGAGCGCTCGTTTGACGGCAAACATGGTTAAACCTCGTCTCGGTAATTAACTGTGGATAAGTTTAGCAAACTATTTGGTACTTAAGTCCGACTCTTCTCGTTTTGATTTTTTTTGAGCTGTAATGTTCCGCCCCAGTGCCAATAAGCTTAAAAAGGTCGATCGAACACCGCCACCGCCGGAGGTCGATCGCACTCCGAAAGCACCCGTTGCCCGAATGTCGGAAATACAATGCAGATTTTATATTTATCTGCAGCCAGTGTGTTGACAAGATGCCCCCAGAGTCTTATGATTGGAGCACTGATTGGGTGGGACAGCAAAAACCCACACAATAACTGGCTCCTCTAATAAAGTTAAAAGCAAAATATTGATGCTTTTAGAGACCAACCATGCAAACTCAAACTTCCTCATTTCTAACTGAAGAAATAGTAGAGCGGATATTTTCGTCAGGCGAACTGACTCGCGATGACAGACAGCGAATTCAGTCAATGCTCTTAAATGAGTCGATCGGCGAAAATGAATTGAGCTTAATTGAAAGAGTCATGGAAGGCGTAGTCAAGGGAAGACTTGACGTGCTGAATTAGTTGATAACTGGCGCTAACCTATCTAAATTTAGGGTGCGCCATATACAACTTACCCTAATTTTAAATAAAATCGAAAATCGAAAATTCTGTCACCGTTCTAAAAATCATCATCTGAGTCATCATCCGAGTTCTCATCACGACGCACAAGTTCAGAAGGAGGCCTATCGTTACTCCATGCCCACCACACGCCGCCGCACTGGCAGCGGTAAAATTCTTGCCACTTGCGGCGGTTGAACTCGGTGTATACTGGCGATCGGCGATTAATCCAGACCTCAGCGGCATCCGTGCAGCTAGCGCCGCACTTGGGGCAGCAAAACTCATTAGCGTGAACCGCCGTCGCAGTCCATTCAGGAGGATGTGGAGCAAAAGCTTCCATGTGTTAGAGTTTCTATCTAAACTGCTGGTAATTACGGCAAATCAAGGGTGGCTAAAGATCCGCAGACTTCGGAATGACCTAAGCAATGACCTAAGCAATGACCTAAGCAATGACATAAGTACGCTGTTGAGTGCGTAATTCATCTGCCCGTTATTTTTTTTAGTATTTGCCGTCAGATGAATAGTATAACTGATGTGGTGCAAGCCGTCGATCGGCATTCTTAAGTATTTCAAGGACTAGGCTCATGTCTATCTACAATCTTATCTCGTTTCTGGGCATTTTTGGCTTATGTGCGATCGCCTGGATTTTTTCAGAAAACCGACAGTCCAAGTATATTCCCTGGCGCGTCATCATCTGGGGCATTGGCTTGCAATTAGTCTTAGGATTTTTAGTATTCCTGTTCCCCCCAACTCGCATCGCTTTAGAATGGTTTACTGGCTTACTGGATGGAGTATTCACCGCTGCTGACGCTGGAGCGCGATTTGTATTCGGGAGCAATGTGGTACCGATACCTGGTAAAGATCCGGCAGTTAATTTAGGTTATATTTTTGCCTTTAGAGCTTTACCGACAGTCATCTTTTTTTCTGGCCTCATGGCCTTGCTATACAACATCGGCGTGATTCAAATTATCACCGAACTTTTTGCCAAAATCTTTTATATGACAATGCGGTTGAGCGGCGCGGAAGCCCTCAGCGGCGCGGCTAATATTTTCGTAGGAATTGAAGCGGCAATTGTCGTCAAGCCTTATTTGCCGAAAATGACTCGTTCGGAACTTTGTGCAATTCTCTCTTGCTGTTTTGGGACGGCCGCTTCTTCAACTTTAGCAATTTACGTTAGTTTTCTAAAGCCAGTTTTTCCCAATATTTTAGGGCATTTAGTTTCAGCCTCAATTATCGCCATTCCCGCTTGTTTTGTCCTATCCAAAATCTTAGTACCAGAAACAGGCGTGCCGCTGACAATGGGCGGCATTCCCAAGGAAGAACCGAAGCCTAAAGGCCGCGAATTTGTGGGCGAAGAAATTTCGGACATGGAGCGCGAAGAATTCAAACAAGAGACTGTTGGGGGAGAGCCAATCGAACGAGTCAGCCCTTTGGATGCAGCGATTATTGGCGCATTGGACGGTGTAAAAATGGCTGTGGCCATTGCCGCTGTTTTGATTTTAATCTTAGGCTTAGTTTCCTTAATCAATCAATTCTTTGGTTGGCTGGCAATTTTGCCCGGCCCAATTGGTGGCTTTTTCAAAGTTGTCACCTTAGCCAACATTATGGGATTTTTATTTTATCCCCTGACGCTATTAACAGGAGTGTCCATTGACGACTCTTGGCAAGCATCAGTAATCATCGGTCGCAGGCTGTTAGAAACAGCGATTCCGCCCTATCAAAGTTTAGCAGAAGCATCGGCAAAAGGACTGGTGAGCGATCGTACAGTTTTAATTGTCAGTTACGCGCTTTCCGGCTTCGCCCACCTCGCCTCCGTCGGCATATTTGTCGGCGGTACGATCGCCCTAATTCCATCCCGCCGCAAAGACATTTCCGAACTCGGTTGGAAAGCATTATTTGTCGGCACTTTAGCGACAATGATGATCGCTTGCATCGCCGGCACCTTCGACACCGGAGACGCCAGCATTTTAGGCGCTAAAACGGCCCCTGCTGCCCCGCTAACAGCCCCTGATTCTCTAAAATCACCGCCATCCCCAGCCGCGAATTCAAAGCCGTCAGTTGCCCCAGCAATTGCCAGTCCGAAGCCTTCGCCCAACGCCGAAAAAGTGGCTCCGAAAGCTCAATAATCTCCCTCTCCCGCATCCAAGAAAAACCCTTAATTATCTTCTAAGAACTTGTAGGGGCGGGTTTTTCCAACAATATTTAACTCCCGTCAAAAATCCACATAAACCCGCCCCCACACAACCCATAACCTACATCAACTTTGATTTCGATCGCATCAGCCCTTTGGTGGGGGCGGGTTTACGAGATTGTAGGTTTTAGGCAATTTTTGTCTGTAAAACCCGCCCCTACAAACCCCTGATATTATTGTTTTTTAGGCAGATGCAATCACCAATTACCAATTATCAATTATCCTAAAATTTATGAATCCCGACCCAGAAATTCGCCGCCTGTTAGATGTGATGCCCGCTTCCGGCCGCATGATGTGTAAAATTATTAATAAGCCCCAACAATCAACGGTAATTGACTGCGATTTTCCTTTGCCTTGGAATCAATCTCGCCCGATTTATATTAATTTTGATTTGTGGCGGCTGCTATCTAAGCCGCAGCGGGATTTACTGCTATTGCGGAATGTAAGTTTTCTATGCAATTTTAAGTGGTTTAAACCGGATATTTATCAAGGTGCGGCTCTGGCGGGAATTGTGGGGACTGTTGTAGAATTGTTGCAGGGAGATGCGATCGGCACTGCGATCGCGGGCGGTTTGACGGGACTGGCGATGACTCGAATTTGGCGCGACAACCGCAGTTCCCAAGTAGAGTTAGATGCTGACGAGGGGGCGATTAGAGTAGCGGGAAGGCGTGGTTACAACGAAGCGGAAGCGGCCGGACATTTGCTGGGGGCGATCGAGGCTGTGGCGCAAATTGAAGGGCGCAGTTTGGATTTTAATGAGTTGATTCGGTGTCAGAATTTAAGGGCGATATCGGGTATTTCGGCAGTGGGGGTGCCCGATAGTGTGAGGAAAGATTGAAAAAAACCTAGATATAATCAAGATGGAAACCCATAAAATCCACAACTATGCTAATCCTGCCAAAACTGGAAAACCTGCGCGATACTCTACCTATAGAAGGAGCTGTCGGAATTGAATTAGTGGAAGGCATACCAATTTTTAAAGCCTCCACTGCGGTCAAAAATCGTATCCAAGAACTGTTGGACAAACAACAAACTTTGCCCCTCAATCCTGACGAAGAACAAGAACTCAATCTTTACGAAGAAATCGACGATTACCTCAGTTTTGTCAATCGGACTGTCCGCAATATTTTCTTGGGGCAGATTCAGCCTACTTTGTAGAAATGTCCGCTCGCCGTCAAATACCAGAAAATATCCAAAATCAAGTTCGTCAGAGAGCCAACTGTCTGTGCGAATATTGTCATGCCTCCGAACAATGGCAGTACGTAGAGTTTACTATCGAGCACATCATTCCATTAACTAAAAATGGGACTAACGATATTGACAATTTGGCACTAGCTTGCTTTCACTGCAACCGCAAGAAATCTGATAAAACTAGAGCGATAGATGCTCAGTCAGACGTAGAAGTACCGTTGTTTAACCCCAGACAAGATAGTTGGAGCGAACATTTTATTTGGTCTGCCGATGGATTATCTATAGTTGGTTTGACTCCAATTGGACGAGCTACAGTTACAGCATTAGTCTTAAATCGAGAGAGAGTCATTAATATTCGGGCCGCTGACAAAGCTATAAAACGACATCCACCTGCAGGCGATTTAATTCAGTCAGAAAGTTGAGCATACTGAGAGTGACTCAAACTTTTAGGGGCTACCTCTGCCACAAAATTTGTACTGCAATAAAAGATCGATTCCTGCGGTAAGCTTCGCTAACGCACTTATTTTAATTATTTTAATCGAAAGTGCGATCGAGCGATCCCTCCCCCTATGACTCCTCCTCATCTACTCGCCGACTGAGATAATCCGGCAACTCATCAAAAGATACCCCCACCAAACGGCAAAAATCCCTCATTTGCCGAACAGTCATCGTAGGTTCGTCTCCCTTTTCCCATCGCCGCACCGACGAAGCCGACACCCCCATCCGCACAGCCAACTCTTCTTGGCTCAAGTTAGCGTCCTCTCGCAGTCTCCGAAAAGGCAACTCATTTTCTGGTTGCCGTTGACGTTGCCTTTTTTTTACCATATTATTTTAACTATCCAAATTAACCGCTTAAATTAAGCGGTTAGTGGCACAGCCATAGCCAAAACAGACTGCACTAAAAATCAAAGGTGCAATTCTGTCACTTTTCTATGGGCAAACATACCCAATTTACAATACAGCCATGAACACCTCAGAAACTGCGAATGCCTGGATTATTTACCGACTCCTGCCCAACTTTCAGCGCTTACCCGTCGCGCAATTTCGCAGCCGCAGCGAAGCAGAATCTTCCCTGAAAGTCATCCGGCAAATGCTACCCAATACCGAATTAATACTTGCTTTCGAGGTTGGGCCAGAAAGTCCAACTACCGAACCCACTCAGCCCCCTGCTAAAGAACCAAACTTGCCAACTTCAGTTAACCGAGAACTCTTGAAACTTTTCATTATCAGTTCTCGTCCTGTTGTTTCCCGCGTCATTCATTCTTTTCACCGCGATAATTTTGCCTGCGTTTCTGACTGGAGTCCGCTTGTCCCAACTCAAAATCCAGGTGAAGTGATGAGCGTCTTAATTAAACATTTGGCTGCTGACTCTTAGTGACGGTCTAGTTACCGCCTTGGTAGGGGCAATCCCTCCGCGATCGCCCCTTACCTATGAGCTAGAACAATGATAAGCTTGATATTCATACCCATCCACCGCAGGCAACTCGCGCGATTCAACCTGACATTTTTGTGCTTCTAGATTGACAGGTGCGCGAAAATTAACCAACCACAAATCAAGCGGGCGTTCTAATTGACTGAGTGTTTTATAAAGTGTCCCTGCCACAATTTCGGGCCCATCCCTTCTCTGATTAGCCAAAAGAAACAGCGGAGAATCAAAGGCTTTAACTTCTTCTTTCTTCCTAACATCCCTTACATCCGTTACATCCGCTACAAAATCCGTTGCCGAACTTCTTTCCCATTCCCACCCTATCCCCATCAATTCTCCTATTTCTACATGAGTCTTTTGAGTAGTGGCAATTAACACGGGAACTTTCGATAATTCGCGGATAATCGGAATTAAAAGGTCTGGTTTGTAATATTTGCGATAGCCGAGATTGGAATTTACTGTGACACCGCTAAAAAAACCCATTACTAAAATTAGCACCACTGCTTTTTTGCCCGGAACTTCGATCGCCCGTAAATTAAACCATTGACTTTTTGCTGTAGGTGTGTTATGAATAACCGCCAAGGTTGCTCCTATCAGCAATATTACTCCCGGAAAGTAGACGAAATTGTATCGAGCCCCGCGAGTTAGATCAATCCCCAAAATATATGCAAAGCTGAAGAATAGGAAAATTGCTCCTAGCACAAATCCGCCGAAAATAACAGTACCTAAACGACTATCTGGCGTTGTTAAGGACTTTTTAAGAGCGCTAAACAGGATGGGAAGCACCAATATAAAAAATATTGTCATTACGATCGCCGATGCAACTACTACTGCCAAATTTGGCGATTCAACCGGCAGCAGAGAGATGACAGTAATCCATCCAGCTAAAGCTTGAAAAATCGGATTAACCCAACTTAAAAATGTGCGATCGCCGCTGACAATCCAATTAGTTAATTCACTGCCGTATTTATTTGACAAAAATACCGGCAGCCAAACTAAACCGCCAGCCAAAGTACCTATCGCTACTGCGAAAAGCCGCCAGAGGATTTGAAATTGCCAAATATTAGGCTGCTGGCTGTTGTCAATTGGCAACGTTCTATTAAAATGCTGCCAGATTACAGCAATTAATGCTATTGCTTCCGCACACAAAGTCAGTGCAAAAAAGTAGTGAGCCGCAATTCCTAAACAATTAACAACTACCCAAAGCAGGACAGCCCAAATAGGCAGGGTAGCCCGCTGTTGCAGCTTTTTTGCAGCTAATGTGAGGCAAAAAAGAGAGGCAATAACTAATAAGATTCCTAAAGTGTAATGGCGAGCTTCTTGAGCGAGATAAATGCCGTAGGGAGAAACTGCCATCATCGCGGCCGCACATTGACCCACTAAACGAGAACTAAAAGCAAATTTGCCCAAAAAGTAGATAGCTGGAACTGAAATCACACCTAATAATGCAGGAAGAGCTCGCCCAATCCAAACTAAACTATCCTCGGTCGGCCCAAACAGTCGCATCCACCAGTGGGCGAGCATAAAATACACTGGTGGATGGTTGCTTTCTAGCAGCAAATGGTTGAGGACATCTGCAATCCCAGCACCGGGGCGCAATTGTAGCGGTTGTAATAATGTAGAAAGATCGATCGCGCGATCGAGATGCACCCCTCGAAAACTGTTGCCCAAACTAAACACTAGAGTCGAAAACTCGTCCGTCCACAGCGGTTTCGAGTTTAAATTGGCAAATCGCAAAATAAAGGCGATCGCCGTCCACAGCAATAGCAACAACAGTTGTTTGTTCTTAATCATTAATTCAGTCATTCAAAGGCATAGGGAAGAAGAGTCATTAGTCATTAGTCATTAGTCATTTTATCAATGATCCATTACTAATTACCAATTACCAATTACCCATTACCCATTACCTATCTACTTCCGTTACCCGCCAGCTCAACTTCATATTGATCCAGAAATTCCACAGAGTCACAGCCGCGATCGCAATTAAGTTAGCCAAATATTCATTCATCCCAAAAACATTAAACAGCAAATTAACCAGCAGCACATTCAAAATCAAACCCATCAAGCAAATGGTATTAAATTTTAACAGCCGTTTCAATTGCTGGCGCTTTCCTGGCTGCCGCTTAGAAATATCCCCAAAAGTCCACAAATCATTCCATAAAAAGTTACTGATAATTGCACATTCAGCAGCAATGATCAGACTGCGAGTCAGCTCCCAATTGAGGAGATCCCGCAGCACGTACAAAACCCCCATATTTACAAATACGCCGCTGAAACCCACGATGCCAAACCGCAGAAACTTGCCCATCGGCCAGCGGGCAAACCGCAACCTCAGCAAATGCCGCAAATACTCAATATACTGTTTCCAGGTAACTTTGCTCTCCCCTTCTTGCCGCTCCTGAAACACGTAACCAACTTCTCCAATCCAGCGGATGTCCCCTCTGCCGAGCACTTCAATCAAAATTTTGTAACCAGCAGGATTCATGATTTTGCCCGCTATGCAATTCCGGCGCACCATAAAATAGCCACTCATCGGATCGGAAACTCGGCCCACCACTCCCGGCAGGATCACCAACCCCACGGTTTGAGCGCCCCGCGATAAAAATCGCCTGACAACGCTCCAGTCGCTCACCCCGCCCTCGGCGACGTGGCGGCTCGCAGCGGCCAAATCGGCGCCCCGCTGAATTTCTGCTAAAAGCTGCAACAGCGTCTCCGGGGGATGCTGCAAGTCGGCATCGATGACGCCCAAAACCTCGCCCCGAGCGGCCTGCCACCCGCGAATCACCGCTGTGGAAAGTCCCCGCTCGTCTTCGCGGCGCATCACCCGCAATTGCGGATATTCCGGTATCAGGGACAGGGCGACTTCCCATGTGCGATCGGGGCTGTTGTCATCGACTACAATTAATTCGTAGTTGCCGGGAATACTGCCATCGAGCAAGTGGCTCAATTTTTCCACAATACTCTTGACATTCTTGCACTCGTTGTAGGTGGGAATGACCAGGGAAAAATAAATTGGCGGTGTGCCTGCGTCTGTAAAAGTTGAATTGAAAGTCTGTACAGCAGGAATTTGCAAAGGCCCAGACGGCACTGGCAAGAGGTGATTGGCTTGGTTTATGCCCATAATTTCAGTTCCCAAAAAGTAAAGGATGGTTTTGTAAGACTTGAGATTTTAGAAGATCGTTCCTCCATAATTGATTAGTTAAAATATAAAAACGCCTTAATTCCAGGCAGCAATTCAGTAGCTTAGCTAAAAAAAAACTGTGGATGCAATTCTCGATCGAGCTTTACAAGGTTATAACATTTCTTCTGCAGAGGCATTGGTACTTTTGCAGCAAACAGAGCCAGACGCGCGAGCTTCTATCCAAACAACCGCTGATTTGCTCCGCCGCCGACAATCAGGGGATACTGTCACCTACGTTATCAATCGGAATATTAACTTTACTAACATTTGCGAGCAGCATTGCAGTTTTTGTGCATTCCGCCGCGACGAGAAAGATGAGGGCGCTTTTTGGTTAGACGCAGCTCAAATTCAGGAAAAGGCAACTGATGCAGTGCAGCGGGGTGCGACGGAAATTTGTATGCAGGGGGGCCTAAACCTTCAAGCTAAGCTGAACGGCGCATTTTTACCTTATTATCTGCAATTGGTGAAAACTATTAAGGATAAGTTTCCTCAGTTGCACTTGCACGCTTTTTCGCCCCAAGAAATAGAATTTATTGCCAGAGGAGATAATCTTAGTTTCAGCTATGTAATTTCGGCTTTGCGGGATGCGGGAGTTGGTTCGATGCCGGGAACTGCGGCGGAAGTTCTCGACGATTCTGTGCGACGGGTGATTTGCCCGGAAAAACTAAATTCTGCAACTTGGCTAGAAATTGTGGGAACTGCTCACAGTTTGGGTTTACCGACAACGAGTACGATGCTTTGCGGGCATATTGAGACGGCAGGGCAGCAGGTTTTGCATTTAGAAAAAGTGCGATCGCTCCAACAAACTGCGATCGACCAAAACTATGGGGCACGCATTACAGAATTTATTTTACTACCCTTTGTCGGAAAAGAAGCACCGGCACCTTTGCGGAGTCGAGTCGGCCGCGACCAACCAATTTTAGCAGATACATTGTTACTCACCGCAGTATCGAGAATCTTCTTAGGCAATTTAATTTCCAATCACCAGCCGAGTTGGGTAAAATTAGGTTTAGATGGAGCTACAGAAGCGCTGAAATGGGGCTGCAACGACATCGGCGGTACATTGATGGAAGAGCACATTACTACAATGGCCGGTGCGGTTGGCGGCAGTTGTCAGTCTGTTGAAGATTTGCAAAATGCGATTAGTTCTTTGGGGCGGAGTTATCAGCAAAGAGATACAATTTATCGACCTTTAGGGGTTGACAATTTGGCAGTAAGTGTGTGATTTTTTGGATGCGAAGTGCGAAGTGCGTAACCTATCCTACGAGTTTAGCCGTTAGCGAAGCCCTCGGAGAGGATCGCACTTTCCAATTCTTCTAGCGCTTGACAACTTCCCACCTGTAAAGCACGTTCCACTGTAGCAGGAATCATCTGGGCGATCGCGATTTCTGGAAAATTCGGACTCATATCGGATTCTACATACTCTCCATCTTGCAGCAAATAAATGAGAAGTCTGCCGCTGTCGTAAACCCACACTTCTGGAACTCCAATAATTTTATAGGCATCGATCTTAGTTTTAGAAGTAACATCCGTCTCAATTGCTAAATCCGGCGGCGGAGCGTCGGGTTGCAGTCTGCGGCAGCCGATCATCCGTTGATAATTTAGAATGTAAAAGCAAGCATCAGGTTCAACTCCTGCTGCACCTTCCTGTTTGAAAGTAGTAGAACCAAAGGGTTCATATCTTCTGCCCGCTGACTTGAGTAAAATTTTTACAATATCGGAAATTAAATCTTTCGGAATTTCCCGATCTAGTAAGGGAACCATGATTTCTAAGGTACTGTTGCTGTAGGCAATTCTGGTTCTTCGTTTTTCCCCTAATTCCTGCAAAATAGACTCAAATTCCAGCCAAGTTATATTGGGAATAGTTATGACACTACCGGGAGAAAGCGTTATTTGGCTAACGGGTATTAGGACGGGGGTGATAACAATCATAAGCTGAATTGCGAGCTAGTTGTTAAGTTTGTGCCAAGGGCAGGCAGGATGCCTACCCCACAAGAGTTTTTGGATATATCTGTTGAGTTTAGCACGGGCAACGAGAAGAGATTCCCGATCGCACTTTTGACCCAATTCTAGAAAGATCGATCGCACATTTAGACTTCATTGCAGGCGGATTAATTTCACTAACAGACTCATGATTTCTCCCTGATCGGGTGTAATAATGATGCGATTGTCGGGAATGGCGATGGGATGAGTCCAGCGAACAGCTTCCTCGTAGCGCAATGCGTGCAGTTGGTGGATAGTTCGGCGTACCCCCAGCGGCGAACCGATGATGACGTGACGGACTGCTTCGCGATCGCCCTCAAAGGTTTGGTTGGTTAAAACATTGGGCGATGTTTGGTTGGATGATGAATCTTGCAACATAGCTTTGACCAATAATTTTGGATAGGTTTGATGCTTTGTAACGGTAAAACCGCGTACAATAACAACTTGAAGAAAAGACAGCAATTCCCCTACAGCACAAGTGGCTTAGCTGGTGCTGTCTAATCTTTCTTAGGCTAAATCTAAATTAATTTAGGGTAGATGTCAAGCATTTTAGGCAAAACCCAAATATCTTAATATAACTTAACAAATAGCCTATGGAAACCTCAGAAAGAGCCGATCGATCGCCCCTAATGCGACTGAGAGTTCAGCGGTTTATGACTCAAAAGCAGCTAGCAGAAGCACTTGGCGTTACGGAAGCGACGGTAAGCAACTGGGAAGCTGGGCGATCAGTACCGAAGCTAACGCCTGTTCAATACAAGAAGTTGCTAGAGATTCTGCAAATTACCTCTGCTGAATTACCAGACCAATTTGGTTTTCCTAGCGATGCTGATGGATAGAAAATGGAATATTATAATTGAGGCTTTTTATTTAAACGAACTATCATACAATGTTTTGAAAAAAGGCCTGTTCCACAACACATCAATTTCTTGTGGGGTGGGCCGAAAAGCCCGCCCAAAGCAACAGGCAAGATGCCTGTTCCACAACCTATCAATTTCTTGTGGGGTGGGCCGAAAAGCCCGCCCAAAGCAACAGGCAAGATGCCTGTTCCACAACACATCAAATTTCTTGTGGGGTGGGCATCTTACCCGCCCAAAGAAACAGGCAAGATGCCTGTTCCACAACATATTAATTTCTTGTGGGGTGGGCCGAAAAGCCCGCCCCAAAAAGAATTATCTCTCGCCCTTTTACACCTTAAACTTCTCCACAATCCGTCTCATCGCTTCCTCGACATTCTCCCGACTATTAAACGCCGAAATGCGGAAATAACCCTCACCCGCCGCACCAAAACCAGAACCGGGTGTTCCCACCACATTGCAAGTTTCCAGCAACTTCTGAAAGAAATCCCAACTCGACAAACCGTGAGGCGTTTTTACCCACACATAAGGTGCATTTTCGCCACCAAAAACCTCGATTCCTGCGGCTGTCAATTTCTCGCGAATAATCGCAGCATTTTCCATGTAAAAATTGACTAATGCCTGAATTTGTGCTTTGCCAGCCTCAGAATAAACCGCCTCAGCACCGCGCTGCACGATGTAAGAAACGCCGTTAAATTTAGTAGATTGGCGGCGGTTCCACAACTTCCAAATTTCGACATCGGAACCATCTGCTGCTTTTCCAGTCAAAGTCTTCGGTACAACTGTCAGCGCACAGCGAGTACCTGTGAAACCAGCATTCTTTGAGAAGGAACGAAATTCGATCGCACAATCCCGCGCGCCTTCAATTTCGTAGATAGAATGCGGTAAACTCGGATCGGTAATATACGCTTCGTAAGCCGCATCGAAGAAAATAATCGAACCGTTAGCTTTAGCATAATTTACCCAAGCTTGCAAGTGTTCCTTAGTTGCAGTTGCCCCCGTCGGGTTATTCGGGAAACACAAGTAAATTAAATCGACTTTTTTGTCAGTGGGAATTTGGGCAGTAAAATTGTTTTCCGCTGTAATTGGCAGGTAAACTAAGCCGCCGTATTCGCCATTTTCGTTCGCATCTCCCGTGTGTCCAGCCATCACGTTAGTGTCTACATACACCGGATACACTGGATCGGTAACTGCGATCGTGTTATTGTTGCCAAAAATATCGAGAATATTGCCGCAATCGCACTTAGAACCATCAGAAATAAAGATTTCCGAAGCATCAACATCGCATCCCCGCGACTTGAAATCGTGCTCGGCAATTTTCTCCCGCAGCCACTCATAACCTTGTTCCGGGCCGTATCCTTTAAAGGTATCCCGCGAACCCATTTCTTCCACCGCCGCCACCATCGCCTCCCGACAAGCAGCCGGTAGCGGTTCAGTCACGTCGCCAATCCCCAGCCGGATGATGGGCGCTTCGGGATTCGCCTCTGCATAGGCTTTCACCCTGCGCCCAATTTCGGGAAACAGGTAGCCAGCTTTGAGTTTGAGGTAGTTGTCGTTGATAGTTGCCATAGTTCGATCGCTACAGAATGTCGTAGAATAGCTTACTGCTAATTGGCAGTTGACTGTTGACTGTTGACTGCTAACTGTTGACTGTTGACCGAAAAGCCCTAGGATTCATCCGTGAGAATCATCCTAAAATTTAAAACCTAAAATCGGCAGGATACTTGACCAAAAAATCAAACTATCTTGTATAATCAGAATAGCGTGCAGTGCAGAAGCAATTATGGATGAGATCGAGTATGCCAAACTCTATCAGGAACTGGCGGCAATTCTGAATGAGTTTAATTTGGGTTGGGTAGTTCAACAAGTAGCGGATACTGTAGAGATAGGTAAAGTAATTGAAGAGCGATCGCTCAAAAGAAAAACACCTCTGCTCAAGATAGAAGATTATACCGCAAAAGAACAACTTTTGCTGTTAATTAATGCTGTCGAGCAAGCGACTGTGAACACTTCCGAAATGGAAGACGAAATTGCTTATTTTTTGAAAGTAGAATCAGAAACCTCTCCCCTCGGCACAAAAATTACATTTGCCAATTCAGGTGCAGAAACAGCCCAAACAATCGAGTTTACTTCCAGCGTCACCGCCCCCCGTCACAAACAGGCGATCGCCCTCAAGCACTTGCTCGAAAAACTGCCTTCCGGGCCCAGCAACTACGCCATCAATTCCGAAATAAAAAGCAAATTAAAAAGCTCGATCGATCCCGAATTTAACACAGCGGCAGAACAAGCCAGAATTTTTGACACTTACCTCTTCACTATTCTACTAAAAGCAGTTGCTAATGAAGGCGGTACTATTTATTACAACAATGTTTTAGACGACGAAACACCGAAATATTTAACATTTAGAAAAACAGCGGGAAAAATCCACGGCACTGCACATCCATACACTCATGCTGTTGTGGAATTTCCCGACAAACCAGCCCTGGAAGTTCACCTAGGAGTAAAAGTCCAAGGTAGAGCCGGAGTTCTGCACAACTGTAACATTTTAATTTTGTACCAAAAAGAAGCAAATATCTGTCGCTTGCTCAACCGCGAACCCCGACACTCGCAGGTAATTTTAGCGGTAAAGTCGGAACACAGCACCTCGGAACTAAAACTAGAAATGGCCGGTGCTTTTATCGGCTTAGCGTCAGATATTCGCTACGAAGGCGGCAGCTATTTCATTTCTAACAGTTACTCGCAACCCGTAGCAAAACTGCTAACTACTGCTCGAAAAAAATGGGAACTCAACATTTTTCCGAGAGCCACAAACGATGTGCACCGACTGATGTACTCGTTTCAAACTATCTTTAAAGACTTTAAGGCTCGAAACTGATTCAATTAATCAGGACTAATACCAATTTAATGTGAAGTTGCACATATCTCGATCCCCCTAAATCCCCCTTAAGAAGGGGAGTAGGGGTTGACTTTGAGCGGAGTCTTGTCCCCCCCTTTGTAGGGGCCGTGCGACCCCTACTCCCCGTGCCCGCCCTCTTGGCTAGGGGGGATCGGATTCTACGGGGCCTCATAAAAAATTGGTATAAGGCCAACTGTCACAAAAGCCTTGCTACATTTTTTGTGTTAGGTTTCGTTTCACGAGCCTAACCTACTGTCAGATGAAAAAAAAACAGTTTTTCTGGTTGTTCCCGGAGGGGTAAATTCGAGTTTCCTAAATTTGCCCGGTTAAATGTATCTGCTAATGTATCTGCTACATGAGCCAAGAAAATAATCTATCATGTTGCGAGCACCCGAACCTTACGAATAATGTTTAAGAAAGATAAATCTTCCCTGCTGTTTACGATCGGATCCGCCACACTTCTGATCGGTTTAGGCTTTGTCACCTACTACCTCGTCATTTCCCGTGGGCCCGCCAAAGATTTGCCGCCGGGGGCAACCGTTGTCCCGCAAGATACGATGATGGCCCTATCCATCAGCACCGATGAATCCCAGTGGAATAAACTGCGAGAGTTTGGCACGCCGGAGTCAAAAGCTTCGTTTGAGAGGTTTTTAAGCGAAATGCGCGATCGCCTCCTCACAAGCAACGGCTACGCCTACCAGCAAGACATTCAACCCTGGGTGGGTAACACAGCAATGGTAGCCTTTCTCCGCAACAAAATAGCTATACCAGCCCCCCCGCCCGCACCCAATGCGCCCCCGTCTCCGCCAATTCAACAGTCAGTGGCAATTATCCTGCCAATTGCCAACCCGATCAAAGCCCAAGAATTATTAGCAAAACCCAGAACCCTCAGCCAAGGAAAAATAGTTGAGCGTAATTATAAAGGCGTGCAAGTCACAGAAACTCAAGGAGTACCCGATCGCAATTTCTCAGTCGCGGTACTCGGCACAAGGTATCTAGCAGTCACCACGGATCCTAGCGCTACAGACAGAATAATCGACACCTACAAAGGCGAACCTTCCCTAGCCAAAACCCCTGGCTATGGAGACGCCATAGACAAAATAAAAAGTCCGGGCGCCTTCGGTCAAATCTACGTCAATATGCCCGTTGCCGCCGCCTATGCCGCCGCCAACTCAGCCCGTGAAATTTCGCCAGAAAGCCTCGAAAAACTGCAACAAAATCAAGGATTTGCCACCACAGCGACGCTGGAGGCTGAAGGAATTGGATTCAAATCAGTCTCTTGGCTAAAACCAGATTCTACCAGAAGGATAGCAGTAGAAAACAATGCTCTAAAAATGGTTAACCGCCTGCCAAACAATACAATAATGATGGTATCCGGCGGCAACTTGCAGCGTTTGTGGCAAGACTACGTATTAGGAGCCGAGGCAAACCCGATTTCCCCGATTAATCCCCAAGTTTTACGCACAGGTTTAAAATCTACTACCGGCATGGATTTAGATAAAGACTTGATGAACTGGATGGCGGGAGAATTTTCTATATCATTAATACCAGCCCCCGCGCAGAATCCCAGAGACAAATTTGCGGCCGGATTTGTATTTATGGTGGAAACAAACAACCAGGGCGCTGCGAACAAATCCCTGAAACAGCTTGATGAAACGATGAAAACTAAAGGGTTTAGAGTGGAGGAAATTCAAGTCGGCGGCAAACCGGCGATTAAATGGACATCGCCGTTTGGAGGGATTACGGTAACTCGCGGCTGGATGAACAATGTAGCGTTTATGACAGTAGGAGCTCCCGTGGTTGATGCGATCGTTCCGGCACCGAAAAGTCCGCTTTTAAGCAGCGAACTGTTCCAGAAAACTGTACGATCGGAACTTAAGCCTCACAACGGCAATTTCTTCATCGACACCGAGACGGCGTTTAACCCGAAAAACCTCGCTTTACCGGAGTTTCCTCTCAGCCAAAAAATGTGGATTGACGCCACGCGGTCGATCGGCGTTACAGCGGCCGTCATTGGCGATCGTACCACCCGTTATGACGCTTTTGTCGGTCTCAAAAAATCCACCCAATCCACTCCTTCTGCAAAGCCTTCACCGCGCCCAGCTTCTCCCAGTCCCTCGCCCACTGTCCAAACTTCACCCAATTAACTCTTAAATCCTTCCACAAATCCGCCTGCACACCCCCTTAAACACAAACAGGGCGATCGATTAAAACCGAAAAACAGGCGATCGAAATCGGCAATAGTGGACTTGACTACAAGAGGGAAATAGAGCCGGATTTAAGTTGTTTTACTTCACAAAAAGTCACACAAAAAAAACCAAAAACCCGGTTTTTTCTTTAAATAAACCGGGTTTCTGAACACCCTAAGAATTTGGCTTACTGAAGAATAATTCAGAATTCACAATCCAGAATCCATTCTGGATTCTGTGCGACAGGATGGAGAATCCAGGTTTAAAGCCCCCGATTTTAATCGTGGATCACAAAAAATTCTTTCCGTGACCGTTAACCCTCACTTCAGGCATGGGGGATTCTGAATTCAGAATTCTGTCTTCTGACAATCAAGCATCCAGGATACCCGCCACGTGATTCATCCGTCCAGAAATAAAAAACCTGTATCCCATGAAACTTGCCGAACGTATTTATCTCGCGCAAGTCAATGCTTCAATCCTAAAATCTAAAATCTAAAATCTAAAATCGATTGACTCCTTCTCATTTCTTCTTTCCATAATTTTAATTTTTGGCAAGTGTAGAGGATTTTTTGTTGTGTATAAAATATTTTGGGATGTTTCCGGGTCAGTCTTGGAGGCAGAAACCTAGTTTTTGAACCCCTATACTTCCTTCATACTATCAATAATAGTTAAAAAAGCGGGTTTCTAGGAGTCGGAGGGCCTCTAAGAAGGCCGTTGTTGTTATTTTTTATTAATATGTCATGCGGAAGATACAGAGCCTAGGCATTTCGAGTTATATTTAGATTGTGGAAAAGATACGCTGAGACAATTGCCAAAGCAGAGGCCAATTCTACCTATTGAGTCCTGAATGCACTTGCAGTCAGAAACCCGGTTGCTTCATAAATATAGCGTCTTCAACCGTTCCGAAAAACCTATTCAGATATTGGCATTCCTAGTCAGCACCTGTACAACATCGGAACGTGCAGTCAAGCGTCTTAACTGACTACGTTCATCCATGACACCGTGATGTAAACGCCAGCCTTATGCACTGTCGAAGGCGATTAAGGAACGAGTGAACAGGTTTATAGCCAAGCGTATCGCTTTCCTAACAAGGGAACGTGAACATTTACCAGGCAAGCCTTACTTAGTAATAAAAGTGACAGAATAGCTCACAAATACCCCTCGGCAAATGAGGGGTAGATTTCCAATCTTCTACGCAAATTGACCAGACATAGCACGGATGTGCAGATACTTAGCGACACAGCCGTCAATCAAGTTTTTTCTACAAAGTTGGTTTCTTTACCTAATTTCTGTGATTTATATATTTTACCCATTAAAAACCTATGAAAACCGCCAAAAATATTCAAAAAACGTCGAAATTCCTCTCTAAAGAAAGAATAAGCAAACTGGCACTTTCTCTGCCAATTATCTTAATAAATCTTTACTTATTGCAAGCAAAAGCCGAAGGTCAAACGATTGTGCCAGCGGCGGACGCAACGGGCACTACCGTCACTCCCGCAGCCCAAAACGGAACTCCTGGCCAGCCAAGTCGCTTCGATATTCAAGGCGGACAATTATCGAGCGATCGACAAAATCTTTTCCACAGCTTTACAGAATTCGGCTTGTCGGAAAATCAGATTGCCAACTTTATATCAAACCCGAACATTCGCAACATTTTAGCGGGAATAGGCGGTGGCAACCCCTCGATTATTAACGGCTTAATTCAAGTAACCGGCGGCAATTCTAACTTGTTTCTAATGAATCCATCCGGCATCATATTTGGCAACAGTGCCAGCTTAAACGTGCCGGCTTCTTTCACAGCAACCACCGCCACCGCTATTGGATTTGGTTCAAACTCGTTTAACGCTGTCGGTAGTAGCACTTACACATCTCTGACAGGCGTGCCCAATTCCTTTGCTTTTGGGGCCGATCGAGCAGGGGCAATTATCAACACAGCCGACTTAGCAGTCAAATCAGGGCAGAACTTAACCTTGCTAGGTGGCACCGTTGTCAGCACAGGCAGCCTTTCGGCCCCAGACGGTCAACTTACCGTAGCATCAGTCTCCGGGACAAATTTAGTGCGCGTCAGCCAGCGAGGCAATTTGCTGAGTTTGGAAATCGAGCCCCCCTCAGCGACGAGCCCAGGAACAGCGCCAACAGCTTCGACATTCTCGATCGCAACCTTGCCCGAACTGCTCACAGGCATCGGTGAAACGAACGCTACAGGCCTCAGCGTCAATGCCAACGGTGAAGTGGTACTCACGGCCTCTAACCGAGCCGTAGCTGCGGGGGACGTGGCACTAAAAGATGCAAACGCTCGGGCGATCGAAATTCAAGCAGCCAACAGCATTGCAGTCAGCGGAAACCTGACAAGTTCCCAAGGTGGCCCAATCGCCCTAGAAGCTAGTGGTGATATTAGCACTGTCGATATCAACTCCAACTCCGACACCACCGCAGGCGGCAACATCACCGTCACCAGCCGTACAGGAAAAGTAGAAACAGGCAATATCAACGCAGGATCGATCGACAAAAACAGCAACGCCGGAGACGTTAGTATTGCAGCACCCTCAAGCAGCATTCAAACAGGGTTCATAGACGCCAACTCCGAAGAAAAACAAGGTGGCGAAGTCACCCTCAACGGCCGCGACGACATCGAAGTAACCCATATCAACACCGAAGGCCTAACAGGCGGAGGAGAGATTGATATTACAGCCGGCGGTAATTTCCGAGCGACAGGCACTTTCACAAACGATAACAACTGCTTGTCGCAAGCTTGCAGCATTTCCGCATCCACGAATGGTAGCGCCAATGGTGGAGATATCACCATTCGCCACGGTGGGGAAGCCTCGAACACTCTTTTCAGCGTCGGGGCCGACTATAACAAACTCAACGGTACTGCTGGCAGCATTGCCACCGGCGGTCCAAAGAAGGAAAATGTGATTACACAGGGAAGTTATTTCAGCCCCGACCCTCAGATAGTACAGCCGACCCAAATTAACATTACCGCTTCTTCAGTATCGCCAGCACCAACACCAGCACCCGCACCAGCACCTGAACCAGCACCTGAACCAGCACCTGAACCAGCACCAGCACCCGCACCTGAACCAGCGCCCGCACCCGCGCCTGAACCAGCGCCCGCACCCGCGCCTGAACCAGCGCCCGCACCAGCACCTGAACCAGCGCCCGCACCAGCACCTGAACCAGCACCAGCACCAGCACCAGCGCCAGCACCAGCACCAGCACCAGCGCCAGCACCAGCACCAGCACCAGCACCCGCACCCGCACCAGCACCAGCACCAGCACCAGCACCCGCGCCGACTCCCCCGCAAGCATCCCTACCAGCACCAGCGCCCGCACCAGCACCAGCGCCCGCACCCGCACCAGCACCAGCACCTGAACCAGCGCCCGCACCCGCACCAGCACCAGCACCAGCGCCCGCACCAGCACCAGCACCAGCGCCCGCACCAGCACCCGCACCAGCACCAGCACCAGCACCAGCACCCGCACCCGCACCAGCACCAGCACCAGCACCAGCACCAGCACCAACACCAGCACCAGCACCAGCACCAGCACCAGCACCAACACCAACACCAGCACCAGCACCAGCACCAGCACCAGCACCCGCGCCTGAACCAGCACCAGCACCAGCACCAGCGCCGGTATCAAATTTGCCACCAGCACCGATAATTACTCAAAATCCAGCACCGGTATCAAATGTGCCGATCGCACCGACAATTACTCAAAATCCAGCGCCGGTATCAAATGTGCCGATCGCACCGATAATTACTCAAAATCCAGC
>NZ_JAUBTU010000014.1:0-70029 GCF_036705085.1 Microcoleus sp. B6-A1 | reverse complement strand
ACCGGTATCAAATGTGCCGATCGCACCGATAATTACTCAAAATCCAGCACCGGTATCAAATGTGCCGATCGCACCGATAATTACTCAAAATCCAGCACCGGTATCAAATGTGCCGATCGCACCGACAATTACTCAAAATCCAGTGGTTGCGCCTGCTGCTGCGCCGATAAATCTCGCACCGATACCGACACCGGATCTCGCAGCCAACCAGCCAGCCAGCACAAATCGTTTATTTTCGCCTAGCTTGCAAGAGCAAAACCAGATATCTAATTCCTTGCAACAGCGCATTTCACCTCCCGCGTCCCGGAATATTGACGCTTCCAATTCGCCAACTAACCTCGGCGCCGTTATTTTTCCCGTCGAGGCGAGATTTACTAGCGAGTTTGTCGATTACCTAAGTTTGCCATCAACAACTGCGATCGCCACCCTAGAAGATGCTCAAAATACCCTCCGCGGCGTCCAACAAGCCACAGGCATCAAACCAGCTCTCATTTATATCAGCTTTGTACCCAGGGGTTCTGCAGTCGAAAGGCCTTACAGCAGTTCCCCCATCTTGCGCGTAGAACAGCAAATTCAAGCCTCTGACGAACTGGAAATGATGGTGATCACCCCGGAAGGTGTGCCCGTTCGCCAGCGCGTCCCTGGAACCTCTCGCACCGAGGTAATGGAAGCTGTTCGGAAATTTCGCGATGAACTGACTAATCCGGTAAAGCGCAACACTAAAAGTTATTTGCCATTGGCTCAGCAACTCTACCTGTGGATGGTAGCGCCGCTCGAAGCAGAACTGCAAGCTAAAGGCATTGAGAATTTATCTTTTATCTCAGATATGGGGTTGCGATCGATACCGATGAGCGCCCTGCACGACGGCAAAGGCTTTCTGGTAGAGCGTTACAGTGTTGGCTCGATGCCGAGTCTGAGTTTGACGGATACCAGCGCCGCCAATTTCAAAAATACCCAAGTTCTGGCAATGGGGGCGTCGCAATTTCCAGAGATGAGTCCTTTACCTGCGGTGGAAATAGAAGTATCGACAATCACCCCGCAGCAGTGGCCGGGTAAGTCTTTCTTGAATGAAGCTTTCACCCTGGCCAATTTGAAATCGCAGCGCCAGCAGTATCCTTTTGGGATGATTCACTTGGCTACTCACGCCGAATTTCGATCGGGAGACCCCAGCCACTCCTTTATTCAGTTGTGGGATACTAAATTGCGTTTGGATCAGTTGCGGCAAATGGGATGGCACAGCCCGCAAGTGGAAATGTTAGTTTTGAGTGCTTGCAAGACTGCTGTGGGCGATCGAGATGCCGAGTTGGGCTTTGGCGGGTTAGCCGTGCAAGCCGGGGTTAAATCGGCTATGGCGACTCTTTGGTATGTCAGCGACGAGGGCAGTTTAGGATTGATGACGGAGTTTTACGGGCAGTTAAAAACTGCTCCGATTAAAGCAGAAGCACTGCGGGAAGCGCAATTAGCGATGTTGCGGGGAGAAGTGCGAATTGAAGGGGGGATGCTGCACACTTCTGTTGGCAATCTGCCGTTACCGCCGGAGTTGGCAAACACGACGAGTCAGAATTTTTCTCATCCTTATTATTGGTCTGCTTTTAGAATGATTGGTAATCCTTGGTAATAAGGTTTGTTTTAGTCGATCGATTGTTGGCTAATTGTGCGAGAGTTCGATCGGCGGGGTTGGGGAATATGGGTATAATCGATCGCAATTTAGAGCGCTCTTTCGGCGTTTGTGCGATCGTTTCAGACCTAGATTCAGCAACGCCCGCTGATAATCTAATTGAAGATATGCCACAATCTGAAGAGCCTGTTTGTAACTTTATTTAAATAAAGTGCGAGCGTATTTTGACAGGTATGGTATGATGATGCCCTAGAGTCATAATTAAACAGTGCTGCTGTCAGCCCTCTATTAGTTGCGACTCAAATATGTTAACTAGGATACATATTCACTCTCAACACCAGTATTTAACAAATGAGTAAACAATTATACAAAGTTTTTGACGAAGTAGAATTCAAAGCTCAACTGCTTGCTAAATACTGGAATAATTTTTATACAGAAATTTCCGAGCATTTACCAGATACATATCAGCCTGAAATGCAAGAACTGTCTATAAAGTTAGACGAGGCTTTAAGCAATCTGGTTGATCAACTTCGTAATCCGACTCTGACTCTGGCGACTACAGGAACCACCAGTAGCGGGAAAAGCACTTTGGTAAATTTGTTATGTGGAGCCGAAATTGTCCCCGTAGCCGTAAGTGAAATGAGCGCAGGGGCAGTCACTATCGAATATAGCAAGGAAAAATCTCTAATAATCCATGAAACACCAGGAGCATTGTGGGAATGTGGCGAATGGAGAGGTATTACTGAAGATCGAATTTATCAACGCTTATACCAAGTAATGATAAGTTATATCGAAAACCGAGAAAAACAACCGAATTTAGCCTGTCCACAATCTACCATATTTTACCCTTTCAGGCTTGTCAAAGAGTCTCAACTGGAACTACCACAAGGAACAAGGGTAAAAATTCTTGATTTACCTGGTTTGGCCTATGTGGGCGATCGAGGTAACGCAGATGTTATTAAACAGTGCCGAGAGGCATTGTGCATAGTCACATACAATAGTGCAGAAACCGATGCACATAAAGTAAAAAGTTTACTGCAAGAAGTTGTACAGCAGGTAAAAGATTTAGGTGGTTCTCCTGCACGTATGCTCTTTACTCTGAATCGGATTGACGTTTTTCGAGCCGACAAAAATTGGCCTGAAACAGAAAATCGCTTTGTTGAAAAAGCTATACGTGATATAAAAAACGAATTGACTGAACAATTAAAAGAATATACAGAAGATATTGAGAAGTTACAGGTAATCAAACTTAGTACATGGCCGGCTCTACTAGCCCTTCAGATCCAAAATAATGATGATATCTATAGTGCTGAAGCCTGTAAAAAGGCAGACAACAATTTTAACGGATTAATTAATGAAGATATATTAGAAGTCCTGCCACGTAACGTACAGAAATGGTCGAGACACGATCGAAACCGAGTTGCTGAAGCATTATGGCAAGAATCTTATGCAGAGGAGTTTCAGCAGCACTTAAAGGAACATATTAATCAACACTTTCCACAGTTAGTAATACCGCAAGCTATAGAACGTTTTAATGTAGCTGCTGGAAATGCTGTAGCAGAGTGGGCCGTACAAACAACCACGGCCATTCTTAGCAGTTCAGAAGAACACTACCAACAGGAATGTGAAAATATATCACACATTAGGTCATCAGTTGACCTTTTTCTTCAACTTAGCAATGCAAATTTGAGGAAGCCGTTTGAAAAGATAGATGCAAAATTCAAAGAAGTCAGAGAAAAAAAGTCAGAAGAAGACCTTGTATTCTATATAGAAAAAACCTTGAACGAACTCCAGACTGTTGAACCTTACGATCAATTAGGAGAAAAATTATACCCTCTTTATGGATGGAGGAGAGAATTAAGCAGAGGGATAAATCAAGTTTTAGAAGCAGTAGTGGAGTCTTTAGAGAAGGGAACAATCATGTTAGAAAACCCCTATTTGAAAAAAGCAAATGCTTCAAATGTCAATTTGTTGGCAAACAACTTAAACCGATTAGTTAAGTTAGGCTATACTGCCTCTGTTGCTAAGAACGGTGAAACAAGAGAAGCAAGAACAAATGAGAATAAAGATAAACTCAAACAACTCAATGAAGAATTAAACGAACTGTCTATCCATCTTAATCTAGTCATAGAGGATGTTTTACAGCAAATTTCTCGCCAAGAAATAGATAGAATGTACCAGGCAGTTGCAGAGCTTTTTAATTGCCATTTATCCCATTTAGAAAAGGGAGCAAATAACAGAGCACCTAATATAATAGTTAGACTTCCTGAATCTCAACTTAACCAAGTGAAGAATCAACTATCATTAAAATTAAATTTTGAATCGGGCTTTGAAATTACACCGGGAACTTGGAAGGAAGAAACTAGAAGTTTTTTTCACTGGTTTTGGATTGTTCCAAAATATAATGACCGCCCTAGTGATAATGCTAAAATCCCTAGCATAAAAAGTTTATTTGAAGGCTGGAGAGATCAGGCTGGAAAACCACAGGTAGAAATCGTCGAACAAATCGTGCAGTGGCTACTAGAGCAAATTGATTGTCTAAAAAAGAATGTAGATAAAATTCATAACGATATTCTTGACCGTTATCAAGCTAGACTTGATAAAGCCAACCAAGAAATTACTTTAGATTATGAAAAGAAAAGGAATGTTTGGGAACCTATCCAGCAAAAAGCCCAAAATATTGCAGAAGAATTTTCCAGCTTGGGAATATTATTAAAAGAGGAGTCCTAAATTCAAGTGACAAACGAAAACCTCGAAAATCTCTATGATATTGATCTTCTTGTAAATAAGGTACGCCCTCACATACAAGTAAAAAAAGGTCTTTTATATAAAGCCATTCAAATCATAGTTGGGGAAGAAGAATCACAAACCCCAGAGCAAACGCAGAAAATATGTGATTATTTCGGTATAAAACCCAATACCGATAGTTCTGAAGACATTAAAGATGTCCTTAAAATCTGGTCAAAATTATTAGATAAATCTTTGAAAAAAGGAGTAAATATGGACTGGTTCATTAGCAAAATCTCAGAATTAATAAATCAAGTTTCATTTCTTAATATAGAGTGGATTATTTTTGTAATAGCTTGCATATTAGTTGCAGTTTTTTTTGGGAAGAAATATGACCTACAAGCAGGAAAAAATCAAATTACTGCAACAAAAATTAATCCTGCACGTCCTGCTGAATTGTGCCTTGTCGTTCCAGCATCTATTGCCAATGCTGTAAAGGATTCACAATTGTTAAGTAAAGATCATCTAATTACCCTAATTGATCAGGCCTCTTATTTTCTATGTACTGATTTTAATACTGCTGATTCAATCCAGGAACAGTTAAACATGGCATCTGATGAAAATATTCAACCGGATAGTAGACGAGAAGTTTATATCAGAATCCATATTAATAATGGTGGTAACATGATCGATCAAAAGATGCCTTACTATTTAAAAACAAATCTCCCTGAAAATGTGCAGGGTAGTGTTAAGAAATTGGTTTGTCTCAAAAATCTATCTGGATTAGAAAATTTTAACCATATTTAAGGCTCAAAAAAATGGATTGGAAAACAGCATCTTCTTACTATGAGGCTCGTCTTAGCGACGCTCTAAACGTGCAGCGACACGCGCTTAACTTGGCTATGTTACCCCAAGCTGAAGTTCCGGCTCGATTAAAAGAGGTACTTTTACAAGAAGCAGAACCAACTCGCCGCCAACTCGAAAGACTTAGAAAGCGTGAGTTTCGCATCGCTGTTGTCGGGCTAGAAAAAGCCGGAAAAAGCACATTTATTAATGCTTGGCTAGAATGCGATTTACTTCCAGCGAAGGGAGGAAGGTGTACATTTACAACCACCCAAATTTATTCAGTTGAAAATGAGTCCGAACAAAGGCTGGAAGTACAAGCGAGAACTGAAGAAGAGTTTCTCAATTTGCTAAAAGAACTTGAGAAAGTAGGGGCGAAAGAAGACCTAAATACTATAAGAATAAACGAAATAACTTTACAACAGGTAAAAAAAGAAGGTAATCTCACTTTTCCCTTTACTAGACTAGAAGATATTAGAGAACCGCTAAAGAAGTATGTAGCCGATGAAAAGTATGCTCACGCTGTTTTAGAAGCTCGACTTTATACTAACAAACTTGCTCAAGCTGAAGGTATCGTTTTTTATGATGTTCCGGGTTTAGATTCTGGTTTAGCAAAGCACGTTGATGAAGCACAAGAGATGCTGTCTGACTGTGATGCTGTGATATTGGTACAGCGGTTTACTAGCCTCCGAGAAAAGGAACTAGAAATAATAAAATTTACAGAACTTGGTGATAAAAACGTCACCGTTGCTGATAAGCTTTTTGTATTTTTAAGTCGGATTGATTCATTAGGTAGTGCAGAGGCGCTTAAAACACATATTGAAGAAGCATCTCAAGACTGGTTAAAGCGTGCAAAGCTTCCACCTGAACGCATTGTATATGGTTCTGCCGGAGCCTATCTAATTTTGAATGGTTTAGCAGGAGAACAGACTAAGTTAGAGATTGGGGATGCAAGTAATATCGAAGCTCAGTTGAAGAGACTGACTGGAATTACCGATGACGAAACTCTGAATAAAAATGGTACTGGAATTCCAGAAATTAAGGAAAAAATATTTAACTATATCAACACTGAGCGTGTCTCGATTTTAAAGAAACGATGCGAAGCGTCTATCAATAAGATTTTCAGCAATTCGGAACTGATTTATATTACAGTCAGCAAAAAGTATCCAGAAAATCCTGAAGAAGCCAAGCTATTTGAAGAAAATAATCGGCGGGTTTTCTTTACCGAATGGTGGAATCAAAAATGGGAAACAATCAAAGCTGATTTACAAAAATACTATGAATATTCTGTTGTAAACAAATCCTTAGATAGTTCTAATGCTAAGTCATTCACTCAAATAGAAAAATTTAGAGAACGATATTTACAAATCGTTGACAATGAAATGCAGAAACTCAGGGAGGAAACATTTAAAAAGAAAGATACTATCTTTCTTGCTAACTCCAATCCAGAGTTTGACCGCATGAAAGCCAATTTTGCTTGGCGTGATGATTTGTACGGTGATATTAGTAAGCTTCTCTCTGCAATTGCTCATCAACTTGCTTTAGAACTTAAGGATGAAGCATTAAAATTAGTTGAATATATGACAAGTTTATTATGGGAAAGTAATCAAGTAAAACCCAGGCTCATTGAAAATTCAGAGGAATATTTTTTAGCAAAACTAGAGAATAGCTTAAGCGTATTATTTTTACGCTTTGCACGTCCAGTGGCTGAAGCGCTGATTCGCGGCCCAGTTAATAGTGATACTCGAAATAAAATAATCAAAAGTTTAGGGGTAGATATTGAAATTATTGATAACTACTATAGTGGGGAAGAAGCTGCATTTAGGGTTCTCAAAAAATATGTAAAATATGGTTCAGATTTACTATTTAATTCGGAGATTCGGCAACAAGTATTAGGAGTTACAGGAATAGCAACACAAATTGCTGGGGTAGCAGCGCAAATAGTGGGAGATTTTTCTAAGGACATAAAATCGCCACAAGAAGAAGCTGTAGTTTTTGAGGTAGGAAATGATATTAGTGCCTTTGAAGAATACTTAATTTATGCAATTTTCAGTGCGGCTGGTTTTGAGTCATACTGTATTCAAGAACTGAAGGGTTTAGTTGATAGTTTCCGAGACAAAGAAGGTACTTGGACTGGCGTTGCTCTCAATGAGTGGTTGCAAGGAAATCCAATTCTGTTTGCTGAAATACCTGATAACTTGAAGTCACAAGAATCGAATTTAGAAGTTAGCGAACGATTGAGGCAGTTATCTATTGCTTTAAAAAGAAGTCGTTCGCCGGAGGTACTGTGAGGGACTGAAACTACAGGAAAATAGACCTTTTGCAAAAGTCCTTTTAATGAAATTTTAGGACGGACTCTCCGACCCATCCCACAAAAATCATCTTTTCTTGTGGAATGGGGCGGAGATCCCGTCTTAGCTATTTTTTGCAAGAGGTCTAATTTAACATAAGTCTGCAGGTTCGATCGCCCAAAACATCTTCCCCCATCATCAATCCGCTTCTAATCCGCCGCAATCATCCCCGATCGCACCCTGAACATCCTCTCAGCAACGGCGGATGAACCAAAAGAACCCTAAAACCCAGGAAATAGAGGGGGGGTACGTTTGATGTGTTGGTGCGCGCAAATGGCGCGATCGCCCCCTCAAGTGCAATTCCTAACCTCGTATCAATCTCCCTGCGGCAAATTCTCCAGCCAAACCTCTAAATCCTCGATCGACTGAAAATCTAACAATTCCTCTGCTAGAGTTTCAATTTGCTCGATCGACAAATCAGCAATTCTAGTCGTGATAGATTCCGGTAATGTTCCAACTCGCCGATTTAACAGACGGCGATTTAACTGACGTAAAATCAAGGCTCTTCCTTCTTGTTCGCGGCCTTGCACAATGCCTTGTTCAATGCCTTGCTCAAGGCCTTCTTCCTTTGCTTCCCGATAAAACCGAGTTTCCTCAAGCGTAATCCCTAACATCGCCTCTGCCTCCCTTCGGTTCAAATTTGTAAACTTGTAAACCAGTATTGTCGTCAGCATCTCTATTATGGCGCGACTCGCTGCCTCAGATTCCTCCCGCTGCGATCGCGCCAGCAACAATCGCGCCGCTTCCGGCGTACTCGCTTCGTCGATCGTCGTCAAAGCCATCAGCGCCACCCCCAGCGGCAACTGTTCAAGATCCCCCAACTCATCCAAATATACGCGATGCACCTGATTGCAGTTCAAGAGCGATCTATACGGATGCGTGTCTGATTGTTCAGTCGATCGACTCGGATAAATTACCACCGCTTCCCAATCTGTAAATCGTTGACGGTTGCGATAAAAATACAAAAACGACTCACCAAACAATCGCTCATAAAGCAATTCATCCCGCTGAAACTGCACCTCACAGAAATATACAACTCCAGGCTCAGCATCCGGCGGCAAAAACACCCCATCAATTTCAAACTTCGGTTCCTTCACCGCAACGGAGTCAAATCGATACTGTTCCGCATTCGATGGTGACTCTTCCAATAGCTCAAACAGCAGCGTCGGAGCTTCTTGAAATAACTTGTAAAATATAGAATCTCGACGCATTAACCCAACATCTCCTCTAACCTATGAAAATGCTCGAACCGTCAGTCGATTTTAGATTTTAGATTTTAGATTTGACTCGCCTTGATAAATCTGGGAGATTGAGCTTTAGTCTAAAATTTGGGGAGTATCCACAACCATTGTCCGGGGCTTCCGTTTTTTTGCTGGTTGCAAAAACAGCAAATGGGTAATCAGCTCAATCAATTCTAAAGGATTCCAGATAGCCCCAGAACAAAAAACATCCTATATTTTCAGTCCTAGACGCACTCCCGACAAAGAAACGGGGTTTTTTACTTAATCTCTGGGTAAAAACGAAGGATTTTCCTAAAACCAGGTTTCGGGCCCCATCTGCGTAAGTCCTAATTTTGTTAATCGGCGATCGAATTTCGCGCATCAGCATTCCGTGTTTCCTTACTTGGAACTCGTCCAACCTCAAGCCCTCAGCCAGAATCCACAAGCGTGACTTGACGGGGAGACACTCGTCTGGTGGGTCAATAGTAGCTTGTTTGATGCGTCCGCGCGATCGCCCACTCGCACCTCAACAACCGCCAACCACTCATAATTGCCACAAAAATTCAAAATCCCAAACCCAAAACTGCCCAACCCCAGTACGATCGATCTAGTTAGCAAAAATAAGTAAAAACACTACCGGAGTAATTTTTATGGATCTGGTCGTACTCCAGAACTGGCTGGACAACATCTCCTTTGCCGTTTTGTTCTCAACAATGCTCATTTACTGGGTTGGCGCAGCATTCCCCGGCATTCCCTACCTATCAGCCCTAGGAACCGCAGGAATGGCCGTCGCCAACCTATCCATCGCCGCTTTACTCGGTTCTCGATGGATAGAAGCCGGCTACTTCCCCTTAAGCAATCTCTACGAATCCCTATTTTTCCTAGTTTGGGGAATCACCGCCATCCACCTAGTCGCGGAAAACATGAGCCGTTCCCGCTTAGTAGGAGTAGCCACATCCCCCGTAGCAATGGCAATATCCGCCTTTGCAGCCCTGACTCTGCCCGCAACCATGCAATCTGCAGAACCCCTAGTACCCGCCCTCAAATCAAACTGGCTGATGATGCACGTTAGCGTCATGATGCTCAGTTACTCAACTTTAATGGTAGGATCCCTGCTGGCGATCGCATTTTTGATCGTCACCCGCGGCCAAAAAATCGAACTCACGGGTAGTTCCTTCGGCACCAACAGCAACCGCAACGGCAACTACCGCCTCCAACGCCCACAAAACCCCGAACCTCAAACCGAAACAGTCGCCGACAGCGCCTTAGCTTTCAGCGAACCCTCTTTCAACTCCAACAATAACGGTTTGGGAACCACCGCAGTCCTTGAATTAGCCACCGTTCAAACCCCATCAACCGCCCCAACTCAAACCGCAGAACTTCTCTCGCCCCAGCGCTTGAATCTAGCAGAAACTCTTGATAACATTAGCTATCGCATCATCGGTTTAGGATTCCCCTTACTGACAGTTGGCATTATTGCCGGTGCCGTTTGGGCTAACGAAGCTTGGGGATCTTACTGGAGTTGGGACCCGAAAGAAACTTGGGCGCTAATTACTTGGTTGGTATTTGCTGCCTATCTGCACGCCCGCATCACTCGCGGCTGGCAGGGAAGACGCCCAGCAATTTTAGCCGCCACAGGTTTTGTGGTAGTTTGGATTTGCTATCTAGGCGTTAATCTGTTAGGCAAAGGTTTACATTCCTACGGTTGGTTTTTCTAATTCCCGATCCACCAATGGGTCACAGAAGAACAGGATAAGTCAAAGAATCGGGATTAATATCATCTCCGCTTGTAGGGTGGGCAATTCCCACCTTACTCAACCAGCGAGATTATAATAATTAACTCCCTCTTCCTTCTTCCCTTTTTTTACCCGATCGCAAAGTCGAAGGGTCTTCTTCCCTCTTCCTTCTTCCTTCTTCCTTCTTCCTTCTTCCTTCATTAAAATAAGGACAATTAATATGGACGAATCGCCAATATTTCCCCAAGAAGACGATGTTGTGTCTGCTCCGACCAGCGCTTTGATGTATCAATGTACATTCAAAGTCAGCGAATTTATGGCTATTATGCAGTCAAAATTGGTAGACGAAAAATTATTCTCAGACGGCCTGGATTGCGAGCTATTAAGTGCTGGCAAAGACTGGACTAAAGGAAAACTTAGAATGCGTCTGGAGTTCATTCCGCTCGAACCTGAAATCAAAGAGCAAAAAGCCCTTCCTGCCGCTGCCGAAAGATCTGACACCGTGCAAAACTACGCCGTAGATAGCTCAAATCAAACCGATATAGATGAGCCATTAAATCAATGTGACTCAACAGAAATAAATAATCATTTTCCTATTTCTAGGTATCCAGACCGCGACCCCCAAAGTATAGGAATGTGGAGCTAAGCTGCTACTTAGTGCAGAGGGAAAGGAGGAAAATTTTTTAATTTTTAGTTCAGAGTTTTGAGTTGAGGAGCTTAAAACAGCATCCTTCCTACAACTGTCAACTGTCAACTGTCAACTGTCAACTGTCATGGCTGAATCTTCCAATTGGACGCACCTGCACGCTCAAGTTCACCGGACGCTGCTGCAGCGACAAATATTGCCATCAAATCAGCGATTGTTAGTAGCAGTATCCGGCGGCCAAGATTCTCTGTGTTTAATTAAATTACTGCTAGATTTGCAGCCAAAATGGGGCTGGAATCTAGCGATCGCACACTGCGATCACCGTTGGCGTTCTGACTCGCAAGCGTCGGCTAATCATGTAGAACTATTAGCTAAAAACTGGGGAATATCCTACTATTTGGAAACAGCCTCGGACATTTCCAAAACAGAAGCAGCCGCCAGACAGTGGCGATATGAAGCTTTAACCGAAATTGCGATCGCCCACAACTACCCCTACATTGTTACAGGCCACACCGCCAGCGATCGCGCCGAAACACTCCTCTACAACCTGATTCGCGGCAGTGGCGCCGACGGACTTTCTGCCCTCACCTGGACACGGCCCCTGCTCGATTCTCGATTGCCGATTGCCGATTTTAGATTGGGGAATTCCGGCGAAAATCCTAACTCCCAAATATCTGCCGATTTTAAATTGGAAAATCAGGATGAAAATCCTCAATCTAAAATCCAAAATCTAAAATCTAAAATCGGTAGATTGGGGAATTCCGGCGAAAATCCTAACTCCCAAATATCGGTCGATTTTAGATTGGAAAATCAGGATGAAAATCCTCAATCTAAAATCCAAAATCTAAAATCTAAAATCGGTAGATTGGGGAATTCCGGCGAAAATCCCAACTCCCAAATATCGGCCGATTTTAGATTGGAAAATCAGGATGAAAATTCCCAATCGAAAATCCCAAATCTAAAATCTAAAATCTATTTAGTTCGTCCCTTGCTCGAAATAACTCGATCGCAAACAGGTCAATTTTGTCAAGAGCAAAAACTACCCATTTGGGAAGATTCCACAAATCAAGACTTGCAATATACTCGCAACCGGATTCGATCGGAATTATTGCCTTATTTGGAAACTCATTTCAACCCAAAAGCCCAACAAGCCCTAGCTCAAACAGCCGAACTCCTCCGCGCCGACGTAGAATATCTCGAACTTGCAGCCAGCGACTTGCTACAGCGAGCAATGTCTCCCATTGCAGACAGCCTGCTGGTGGATTTTCAACTTCCCGTCAAGTTAAATCGCCCGATTTTGCGCGAAGCACCCCTGGCCTTGCAGCGACGGGCAATGCGGCAACTACTGCAACAAATATTGCCTTCGGCGCCCAGTTTTGAAAGCGTAGAAAAACTAACCAGCTTAATCGTAGCGCCCAACCGATCGCAAACCGATCCATTTCCTGGAGGAGCGATCGGTCGAGTCGAACACCCTTCGATAATTTTAGATATTAAATTTTAAGCTGAGAGTAAACCCGAAAGGACTTGCCGCAACTCGGAAACTACCCGATCTTGCTCGTCTCCCGTCTCCTGCACCCGATCGAGTTCCCCCGCCACCGCTTCGAGCTTTTGGCGTAGCGCAGTCAAATTGTCCTGCACCGGCTGCAACATTTCTTGATAAACATTCACCCTGCCCCAGAGTTGCGCCACTGCACCTTTCTGGTTGAACAAATTCTGCTCTAACTGCTTGAGTTCGTAGCGTTTCGCTTCACTTTCCCCATTTTGGCGGTTGACATTTGCCTCAATTTGGGATATGGCTTCCCGCACCTGCTGAATTTCGTTTTCCAGTCTTTGCAATTCTTGGCTTTGCTGCTGCCGCTGAGTATTGAGCTGTGCGACAATCGGCGCCAAATCAATATCTCCTCGCTCTTGTTTGGGAGCATTAGCAGTACCCAGCCGCCGCCACAGCACCGCCTGATGCTGCTTTAAAACATCTTCCCGTTCCTGCAACCGGAGGCGCTGTCCCACCAGAGTTTCGTTTAACATCTGATAACTTTCGAGTTCATCTGCCATTTCATTTTCCAAAGCCATGCGATCGTACTCGGTAGCAGCTTGAATTTTCCCTTGCAGCTCCTCGATTGTCTCCCGCTGCAGAGTCAACTCCTCCTCTTGATCGTTAACAAAGCGGAACACCTTTTCCAAATCCTGTTGCAGGTGTTGCACCAGCCCCTGTAACTCGTCAACCGGCATCTTCTCCAAAGCTGACACATCTACTTTTTGCTCCGTACCCGCAGTACCCGAAGCAGATGCGAGCCTGGAAACTTGCTGGTAAAGATCCTCAACAGCCCGCACCTGCAAAGACACGGACTGAGCCTGATCCTGCTTAGCGCTGAGGGTACTTTGCTGCCCTTTAAGCTCCGCCCGAGCCCCGGCCAAAGCTTCTTGAGATTGGTACCACTCTTGCCAGCGGTTTTGCAGGCTCTGATTTTGTCTATCGACCTCTTCTTGTTGCTGTTGAGCTATGCTCTGTTTTTGCTCCAACTGCTGCCAGTGCTGATCCAGAATTGCCTGTTGAGCGCCCACGGCACCAAGAGACTGATTCATTTGTTCCCGCACCCCTTGGGCCGAAGCAATTGCCCCTCCCAACTTCTGCATCAACTCCTGAATCCTCTGCGTCTGCTGCTCATCAATTACTGCCCCCTGCGGAACCTCAGACTGCTGCTGGGCCACCCGTTGCTGCTCGCCCCGCAACTGTTCCCAAGCCGTCTCTATTTCCACGCGACTGCGATCGACTTCTTCTCGCAGTCGGTTAGCTTCATCTCGAGTATTTTCAATTTCCGAGCGCTGAGCCTCCAGTCGCTCCAACTCCTCTTCCATTTGAGCCAACTGCTCTTCGCGGGCTTGCATTTCCATTTCCCGGCGATTGAGTTCCTGACTCGAAAACGTCAGAGAAGCCTTCCACTGTTCAATTTCCTCTTCCTTATCCTTAAACTTGTCCTGCAATCGCGAGAAATTTTGCAGAATGCTCACCAACTGGCGGGCCGCCTCCTGAATCCGCTGCACTTGCTTGCTAGCGCTCAACTCAACCAGCACCAGCGTGCCGTCGTTAAACTTATTAGCTTCCTCAACTGGGATCGCGTCATCGCCTGGTACGGCGCTCCAGTTATGTTCGCCCCGCTGACAAGCTAGCAGTTTCAGTTCAGCCTTACCGCCACCGAGACCAAAGCCGCTTCTCTGTTTTTGTACTTCCGCTAGATACAGCACACTAATAGTCCTCTGCTTCGTAAAACCTATCCCAACTTACTTTAAGTTACTTAAAGGCCTAAAAGATAAGTGGTGTTTACTTCCTACGCTGTTGGGTAGACGGCTAATTCCAACATAAGTAGGCTATCCCCCTTAAGCCAAAGGTTCTTGACTAAACATAACACTGCGTGTGATCTTTAGTCAACTTACCTAAAGTAAATAAGTATAGGCAAGTAAGGATAACTTTTTGCCACTTAAGTCTTACTCTTTGGTGTCCTTTGCCCAATCCGGGGATAGCATTTTTTCCTAACTTTTCTTCAGCACTAACGCATAGCACGTTCTCACGGGAGAGCCTCCAGAAAGCACGGCCGCCGCCCTCCTGGACGAATGAGACAGCAGTATCAATGCCGCTTGATTCAAGACTAGCTCTCACTGCGGGGACTGCCATAAGCCAAAGGTGAAAAAGGTCAGTCCGTCAAAAACTTTCTATTGATTGTACCAGGCTTTAGTTGCGGCTCGATCGTCAGAAAAGCCATCGCTGCCCCCAAGCGGACGTCATCCTCCGGCGGACTAGGGATTTGAACCGCGCTGCCTTAGAATAGGGTAATGACGCGAGCCTATGACCCTCGCGGAGGGCGAGCAAAAAGGTCGATCGGCACTGAGGGTGAGAAACTGTAACCAAAATCCTACTCACCTCTACTCATTCCTTCTGAAATGAGTAGGGATTGAAGCAGTATATAGCGTAATTCAAAGCGATAGAGAGGTAAAAATGCTGTTAGGCTTCAAAACCGAATTGAAACTGAATAATCAACAGCGCACATTGTTAGCCAAGCATTGTGGAGTAGCGCGTCATGCGTGGAATTGGGGATTGTGGTTGACCAAAAATATACTTGACCACAATAAAACCAACGAGAGTGAAAAGCTCAAATTTCCCACAGCTATTGACTTGCACAAACTGTTAGTAGCTATGGTGAAATCAAAAAATCCTTGGTACTATAGCAATCCTAAATCATTTGTAAAAATATGTAGGGGTAGTGCCCCCGTGCCTACCCCAGCCAAGGCGGGGCAACCACGGGGGGTTTGCCCCTACAAGAATTACACGAATCATTTAGGATTGCTATATGAATGCAGCAAGTCTACACCGCAGCAAGCATTAATGGCATTGCGCGAAGCATGGAAACGGTGTTTTAACAAGACTGGGGGAGTGCCGAGATTTAAGAAGAAAGGGCGGCGTGACTCTTTCACGTTAGAAGGCGCAGTTAAAATCTTGGGTGACAATAAAATTCAAGTTCCTGTTATTGGCATTCTGAAAACTTATGAAAGATTGCCACAAGTATTAACCAAGTCTTGCACGATATCCCGTCAAGCCGATAGGTGGTTTATCAGCTTTCGGTTTGACGCCAAACAGCAGGAATCAGGCAATACAAGCATTGTAGGAGTTGACCTCGGCATTAAAGCATTAGCTACTCTCTCAACAGGTGAAGTAATTGGTGGCGCAAAATCATACAAAAAATATGCAGCCAAAACGTCAAGAATGCAATGGCTAAACCGCCATAAAGTTATCGGTTCAAGCAACGGTCAAAAAGCGCAAGTCAAGATAGCGAGACTGCATAGAAAAATAGCTAACATACGTAAAGATACGTTACACAAGTTGACGACATTACTTGCCAAAAACCACGGTGTAATTGTCATAGAGGATTTGAATGTAAGCGGAATGATGGCTAATCATAAGTTGGCTGGGTCTGTTGCTGATCTGGGATTCTTTGAGTTTCGGCGCCAGTTAACCTACAAATGCGAGTTGTACGGTTCAAAGTTGGTAATTGCTGACCGTTGGTTCCCGTCCAGTCAAACCTGTTCTAAATGTGGAACAAAAAAAGAAACACTTTCCTTGAGCGAGAGAGTGTTTGAATGCTCCCATTGCGGATTGGTGATTGACCGTGACTTAAACGCCGCAATTAATTTGTCAACAACCGTCAGTTAGGCGGGGCTCGTGCCTGTGGACTGGTGAGTGCCGACACCGCCAGGATGAAACAGGAAGTAAGCTTCACAATACTACTGAGTAGACTTGTCTAGTCATGAGTAGATGTGAGTAGGTCTTATGTAACGCAATACTAAGGTGAAACTCTACACTTAGAGAATGCCGCGAGTTTCGCGGTTTCAGCTTGTGGACTGGTAGCGCCGCGGAGGAGTGGCAGCAAGTATCGCCCTTTCGTCAATTCCCAATTGTGAGATCAGCATCAGCGCGTAAATTATTGACGGAAACTAAAGTCAATCTTTTCGCCAGCACACAGTCTTTCCGAGCTCAGACGCCAACGGTTTTAAGGAGGATACTTTAGCTGCATGCAGGGAAATTTGAGTGAAATAGACATCCGCAGCATCCTGCAATTGATTGAGTTAGGTCAGCGAACCGGAGAACTGTTCGTAGAGGCCTACACCTCCACCGGCAGCAGCACGGGTACTCAACCTACCCCGCGCTCCCTTGCAGGACAATCCTGGTATGTCTTCTGCTTCAACGGTCAGATTATTTACGCTACCCAGAGTGCGGGCAGTTTGTTTCGCTTGCGCGACTACCTGCGCCGCTACAAAGCAGATACCGCCCTCGACAAAATCCAAGTTCCCTATATGGCATCTACCAATGCCCCAGAATACGGCTACCTATGGGCCCTGCTCGAAAACCACATCCTCACCCCAGCTCAAGGGCGCAACATCATCCAGAGCATGATCCACGAAACCCTATTTGACTTGCTCAGTCTCCACCAGGGTTCCTTCACTTTTGAAATGGGCCCAGCTTTGGCTCCTCAACTGACCAGCTTAGAAATTAGCTCCCTGCTGGCAAAGATTGTCAAACAGGTGCAGCAGTGGAAGCAGTTTCACCCTCACATTCAGTCGCCCAACCAATGCCCGGTGATTTCCGACCCCTCCGAGCTGCGAGTCGCACTGCCTGTCAATACCTTTAATACTCTCAGACGCTGGGCCGACGGGCACACTTCCATCCGCCAAATGGCGCGCTACCTCAACCGAGACGTGCTCACTGTCGCTAAGGCGATTTATCCATTTGTGCAGCAGGGATTGGTGCAAGTATTTTACGAACCCTCTGTGGCCCCCACCAACAACAAAAAAGAATGGTCGTCCCTAGAAACCAAGGTTCCCAGAGTTGTCTGTATAGACGACGACAATACTATTCGCAAAACAGTCGAGTCAATTTTAAATGAACACGGTTACGAAGCTACTACGATCGGCAATCCCCTCCAAGCATTGAGTTTGGTGTTTCCACTCAAACCCGATTTAATTCTGTGTGATATCGCCATGCCGGAACTCGACGGCTACGAAATTTGCGCTATGCTGCGTAGTTCTAGCGCTTTCCGGCAGACGCCGATCGTGATGCTGACGGGCATCGACGGATTTATCGACCGCGTTAAAGCCCGCATGGCGGGAGCTACAGACTTTTACACCAAACCTTTTGGTGAAAGCGAGTTATTGATGCTGGTAGAAAAATATGTGGGTCCGGGCTACCCTCGGGTCAATCTCTCAGAAAGATTATTAGACCGATCGCTAGAAGACCAATTAGAAGAAAAATAACTTTCGCACCGATGCCATGATGGGAGCTTTTTTGTACCTGCGGTTAGATCAAGTCTCGGCCGCCACAAAGAGAAAGCTCGCGGGCACTATTGGCGATCGCACCATAAACTAGAATGTATTAATCCGCGCGCTGGCATAAGGGCGTCGGTAAAACTCTGTTCAATTTCTAGACCCATGTGGGTCTAACACGCTCAAAGTGCAAATATAATATACTTGTTCTCCACTTGTAGCCGCTCCGAAAAACTGATGTACAGAGCTACTTATGGCTAGGTATTTCTGTACAAAGTCAGAGAGTCCAATTCTCAGTCTTAAGTGACTCCGTTGATGATTGTCGCGACACCAGCCATGTCAACAAATCCTCGCTAATCCGAGTATCGGTTTAGCATTCATCGCAGAAATTACCTAGAGTTTTACCAATTGAGACGGCGGTGGGAGTACAAAGTGAAGCTTTAGGGGTTTCAAATTAATTGTTCGTAGTCGATTTGAGCTAATTTGCCAGCAAAAGTCGCGCGAATTTATTGATGGCAGTCAATTATTGACGGAGCAAATTTATTGCCCAGCACCTCCGGCCGTCGCGCCATTCACCCCTTGGCTGTGTCAAGCTTGGCTGTGTCAAGTTTCGACCATCGAAGTTTCGATCCGGTTCTTCTTGGCGGGAAACCTCAACAATTTGCTAGAAATGCAGGTGTCAGAATTATGATTAGCGGTAGCCCAGACTTTATATTACCAGGACTAGGCGTAGATCCGGCTCCGGAATTCCAAGAACTAGAAACTCCCGAAGGCGAGCTGCACCTGCGGTTCTTCGTTCCTTCGGGGAACGAGTTCGCACTGCCGGCGACAGGGATTAGAGAGGTACTATCCCCGTCCCCAGACCGCATGACACCGATCCCCAACGTTTCCTCTTTGCTTTTAGGTACGCTAAATATGAGAGGACGAGTGATTTGGGTGGCAGACCTCGGCCAATTTCTGGGAGACCAAACACCTCTGAACACAGATAGACCCGAAATCCCGATCGTGGCTGTGGAAGACCAAGACACGATTTTGGGGCTGGCAGTCGATCGAATTGTGGGGATGGACTGGCTCGACGTAGAGCAACTGCACTCTCAGAACAATGCACCAGACGGCATGATTCCATTTCTGAGGGGAGAATGGATATTAGGTGCACAAGCGACTAAAGTGCTCCGACTGCTAGATCAAGTGAAAATTCTGCGCTCGGCGCGGTGGGCAGCGTGAAATCGATTTTAGATTTGCGATTTGCGATTTTCGATTGGGGTCTAACCATCAACAGTCACACGACTTGAGGCGCGCATCTAAACATTCAATTCAAGATAAAAATCAAAAATCTCAAATCTAAAATCTAAAATCCAAAGAGGGCGGCAAATGGCAACAAGTACCAACTTTCAGCAGGACTACCAACGGGCAGAAGCGGCCTACATGGATGGCAATTATTCAGAAGCCGCAGCCCTAGTTTATCAATTAGTAGAAGATTTTCCCGAAGACCCCAGCGCTCGCTTGCTGTGCGGACACATTTACTGCTACGGACTGCAACAGTATGAGGTGGCGCGGGAACAGTACACGGTTGTGCTAGGCCTGAGTGACGACCAGAGTTTGGTGGAACACGCTCACAGCGGAATTACCTACACTGACCAATTTTTATCTGGAGAACTACAAACGGAAAATTTCGAGGCTTTGTCTGCTGAAACTGAATTAGAATTCTACCCAGACTTATCTCTCGATGAAGGGTTAGAAGACCCGGATTTGGGACTTTTCCAAGGAAATTCCCCATCCCTTTCCTATAGAAGTCAATCCCCAGACGACTTGGAAAACGAGGACTTGGCAGACTTGGGCATGAGTGGCTTGGGGTGGGAAGCAGAAGACGACGATCGCGCAGGCTCAGTCCCAGATTTAGCCTCACATTCTAACCCCTTTGGTGGCGACAGCGGCGGAATGGCAGCTTATGCTGAGAACTCCGACTCGCTAGACATAGACGAGTTTGCCGACTCGGACTTTGGAGACCCTTTCGCCTTAGATGATGGAGGGTTTGATGGTGCTGACTTGTCTAGCAGCAAAGTGTCTGCCAAAAGCGCACCTTACTCAGGAGATTCGTTTTCAGAAGCTCCGACTCAGATGCTCAACGGTCAAAGTTTTGCCTCAAAAGAAATCGGGAATTCCTTCGACTCGAACCAACTAGACTCCCCCATCGGCCCCTCGGACAATTTTGGCGAACCTTTTGCGGAGCTCGATTTGCCAGACGAATTCGACGATAACTCCGACTACGACTACCAATCCCCGCCCCAGAGTGGTCAAAATTACGGTCATAACGCACCAGGGGCCGAAGAGGAAGACCCCTTTGCCGAGGCGATGCCCTCGTCGGGTTTCGGGTCTTCTCGACCTCAAAACAAACAGCCGAATAACGGGTCGGACTACTCGTCAAACTATTCGCTGGCGGAAGACGAAACGCTGTTGATGGGAGGTGCTGTCCCCAACTCTCACTCGTCAAGGTCGAGCCGGGGACAATTTAATTCAGTCGATCCACCCTCTGCCAACAGCAACGGTTACAGCGACTCGGAACCCCCGGCATTTAGCTCTCGAGACAACTTCGAGTTAGATGCTTTTGAAGACGACGCTTTTAGCGATTCTTTCTCTTTCGACGAAAACGAACAAGCAACAGCTTTCGGGGCGTCCGACAAGAACCACAGCGCCTGGTCGTCCAAAGCTGGGAACGCTCAAGAACACAGCGACTTTTTAGACGAATTTGACGAGTTTGACGATTTGGGCAATTTGCCCGACTTTGACATCTCAGAAGATGCCACCAGTTCGATCTTGACTAGAAATAACACCAATTTCGGCAACTCGACCAGCGGCATGATGGGAACGACTGGCAGCAGCCTGGACTTTGATAACAGCGATGGCTCAGCAATTCGGGATGACGAAATATTTAGCATAAGCGGCCCGGCTGATGCGTCTGTGTCGAGTTTTTCTCCCACCGAAACAGAAGCGGTCGATACTTCGGTAACAGTAGAACAGGGGGGACTGGCTTTCTTGGAAAATGCCCCTTTGTTTACAAAACAGTTGTACACGGCAATCGGGGCGGGACTGGTTTCTCTGGTAGCTGTGGCTTTCGTCACCAACATTGCCTCCTATCAAGCTCTGCGGCAAGACAAACCGGAGGCGATCGTTTACCTGCGCCAAACAGGCTGGGTAATGACAGCAGCAGCAGGCTTTACGAGCTTTTTAACTTCTTGGGGCATCGGCCAGTTGATCGCCAAGCAGGTACGCAAGTCGTCGGATAATTTGCAAGCTCAGTTCGATGCGGTATCTCAAGGAACTTTGGACGCTCGCGCTACGGTTTACTCGGAAGATGAATTTGGCAAAATGGCTGCTAAATTCAACCACATGGCGAAGGTCATCCAAACCACGATTAGCGATACCAGGCGCAAGTCTGACGAGCAGGAACAGGCAAAAGAAGACTTGCAGCGCCAAGTGATTCGCTTGCTAGACGACGTGGAAGGAGCGGCTCGGGGTGACTTGACGGTGACTGCAGAAGTGACCGCAGACGTTTTGGGTGCTGTGGCTGACTCGTTTAACTTGACAATTCAAAATCTGCGCGAAATTGTCCATCAGGTGAAGCAAGCGGCTCGGGAGGTCAGCAAAGGCGCGACAGATAGTGCTAAGTTTGCGGGCGATTTGTCTTCCGACGCGCTGCGGCAAGCTGAGGAACTGGCGGCAACGCTGAATTCGGTACAAGTCCTCACCGATGCGATTCAGCGGGTCGCAGAGAGCGCTAGAGAGGCGGAAGAAGTGGCCCGGGGGGCGGCGGCAACGGCTCTGAAAGGTGGCGAGGCTGTGGAGCGGACGGTGGCGGGGATTTTGGAAATTCGAGAAACCGTAGCAGAAACTACGAGAAAAGTCAAGAGGTTGGCGGAAGCTTCTCAAGAAATTTCTAAGATTGTGGCTTTAATTGCGACGATCGCCTCCCGAACGAATTTGTTGGCCCTCAACGCCAGTATTGAGGCGGCGAGAGCTGGGGAAGCGGGCAGGGGTTTCGCGATCGTGGCAGACGAGGTGCGACAATTGGCAGACCGATCGGCTAAGTCTTTGAAAGAAATCGAACAGATCGTGATGCAAATTCAAAGCGAAACCGGCGCGGTAATGACGGCGATGGAAGAAGGGACGCAGCAAGTTATTGAGGGGACAAGATTGGCAGAACAGGCGAAGCGATCTCTTGAAGATATCATTCAAGTAACTAACCGAATTGACGTGTTAGTGCGATCGATTACTGCCGACACTGTAGAGCAAAACGAAACAGCTCGCGCCGTGGCCAGTGTGATGCAAGCAGTAGAGCTGACCGCTCAGGAAACGTCCCAAGAAGCGCAGCGAGTTTCGGGTGCTTTGCAAAATTTGGTAGGCGTTGCTCGCGACCTTTTGACATCGGTGGAAAGATTCCGAGTAGAAACAGCAGAAAGACAATAATCAATTGTCTAATGCTTTTTTTGCGGGCTGATTTACAATCACATTAGTGTGGCCATAATGGCATACAAAAAGCAACCTCGCAGTCTTGAAACCGCTGCGGGGATGCCAATCCAACACCTAAACAAAGTAGGAGTTGCACAGATGGACGATAACATAGTAGAGGTAATACCGGGCATCTTTGGTGAAGTTCAGCCGACGGGCTGTATTATCTCTACCCTAACCAAATCTAGCAGTGGCTATGCCAATAAAAGACTTCGCATTAACGGTGAATGGAAAACGTTTACTGTCCACCGTTTAGTATTAGAAAATATCTTAGGTCGTCCGATTAGACCGGAATACTTTGCTTGCCACACTTGTGATGTCCGCAACTGCATTAATCCAAACCATTTATGGGAAGGTTCTAGACTGGAAAATTCTCAAGATAGGTTTAAGAAAGGACGAATTAAAGATGTAGGAAGTACATCTGCGCCGAAACCTCAAAAACAAGTGCGAGGCATAGAAGTAATTCCAGGCATTCGCGCTGAAATACAGCCGAACGGCTGCATGATTTGTACCTTGGCTAAAAGAAGTGATGGTTACGCCATTAAAGGTACTAAAATTAAGGGCAAAACTCAAAGCTTCTACGCTCACAGACTGGTACTGGAACACAGACTGGGAAGACCTGTTAAACCCGGTTATTTTGCGTGTCACAGTTGCGACGATCGCGGTTGTGTCAATCCTGACCATTTGTGGGAAGGAACCCCCGCCGATAACTCCCGCGATGCTATAGAAAAAAACCGCTTTCCTTTCGTTCCCGGCAAGATATCTGTCCACCGCAAACTCCAACCCGAACAGGTGCGGGAGATTCGCTATCTTTTAAGTGAGGGCATATCGAAAAGAAAAATAGCCAGAACATTTGCCATATCTCGCAGTCAGATTATTCTCTTGGCAAGGGGCGAGATCTACAGAGACCTTCTCTAGAACTACTAACATAGACCCAATACAATAACGCTTAAAATCAGGAATAAAACTATGCTGCCGGAGCAACAACAGAGGATAATGGGCTACTTTATTGAGGAGGCAAAAGACCACCTCAATACGATCGAACAAGGCTTGCTGAATCTGCAAACCACGATCGAAGACCCAGAACTGGTCAACGAAGTATTTAGGGCCGCTCACTCTGTCAAAGGAGGAGCAGCAATGCTGGGGCTGACCAGCATTCAGCAAACAGCTCACAGACTAGAAGATAGTTTTAAAGTATTAAAAGAGTGCAGCGTTAAAGTAGACCAACAGCTAGAGTCCCTGTTTCTGCGAATTTTTGACACATTGCAAGGGCTGTTAGAGCAACTGTCGGGGCCTTTTGGACTGACAGAGGAATTGGGAGAACAGATGGTTCGAGAATTAGAACCAGTATTTGAAGAACTTAACGGGCACTTGGGGGGACTCGTTGGACACGGAGAACACCATGCAGACGAGAGCTACGCGATGCCAGTACCCGAACCAGTTATGGCGGGGGTGGGCGTCGGGGCCTTTGCCTCATCAAAGAGTTTTCCAGATGCGCGGTCAGTTTACGCACCTGATGTTAGAGCAACAGAAGACAGCGCGCTGCAGCTAGTATTTGACTCGGACGTGCCGGCGAGGATGCGGGAACTCCTGCAAGAGTTTAAACAGCCGGAGGGGCCAGAAAGCAGGCGCCAACTCAAGAACATTTGTCGGAACTTGCTCAGGGCAGGGGAAGAATTTGAACTGCCCTGCTGGATAGAATTGATCCAAGCTGTATCCAAGGCGATCGCCAACCCGGACAATACCTACCGTACCTTAGCCGCAATAATCATAAGAGACATCAAACAAGCGCAAGAACTGGTAATTTCTGGTCTAGAATCGTCGATCGCACCAAGCGCAAAACTTCTGGCGCTGCAGCCTGCTGTTCTGGTTCCCGAAACGGATTTTGAAGATTTGCTGGCCTTCGCTCAACCAAGTAAATCCGGGAAAAATGTGGTTTCTGTTGAGGATGAGGCTTGGGATCTGGTGGGTTCGGGCGATGCCCCGGATGGATTGAACAAGTTGCTGCCGAATATTTCTGGGCTGAGTATAGACGAGCTGTTCGACCAACTAGACAGTGGCGACAGCAACGATGACAGTGGCATTCGATCGGCCCAGTTCGACGAGGCCGCCTTCGCAGAATCGGATATAGAGACGGGTGCTTTTAGAGGCTCGACCCGCACCGGCCCGGAAGTGGGCGCGGCAGAACTCAACACTTTAGCTGACTTGTTTGACGGCGAGTCCCCGGATCTCGACGGCGCTTGGGAAGAAGAAGAAGACCTCGACTATGCACAGTCTTCTGGGATATCGGCGGGAATGCTGGGGTCAGACGATGACAATTCCGGCGATTTTACTGATTTGTTGTTTGACGAATACGATGCGGAAAGTTCCGAAACGAACACGAAGCCTCCGATTGATGACCTGACGAGTTTGTTTGGGGAGGATTTGCTGTTTGGAGAAGAGGCAGAGGGCTCGGCAGTAGCTGCCGATCAGAAAAATGGGGGTTCGAGCCAGCGGTTAACTCGCAAACAGCTTAAAACGGGTAACGGTAGGGGCGGTTTGGAGCGGCGAGACGACACGGTGGCCCCAGCCAGGGGACAAGCGGACGAAGATGCTCTCGGTACGCTGTTGGACGAAGTGGCTGCCCAAACTTCTGCTGGTGGTACGGACAATGCTGATTTCGAGAACTTGTTCGGCGATTTAGGCTTATCTGAGGCAACAGGTGGGCCGGCAGTCTCTTCGGAGTATTCCCTGAAGTCTGAGGCTTTAGACGGAGAATCGAAGGAGCCTGCAGCCGGGGGGGGCAATAATGATTCAGCGGAGGCAGAAGCGCTTGCTCTGCCTGAAATGGATGATTTCGAGTTGTTCTCTGAGCTGGGCGAGGACTCGGATTTGAGCGAGCTGTTGGGGATTACTTCTAATTTCCTTTCTTCAGAAGACGAAGGTGGGGAGAATGGGGGCGATCGAGATCAAGCTGCAGGCATCCCACAAAATGAGGAAATGGGCAACGTTCTTAACATGACATCAAATTCTGATTTAGATATCTCTGCGGATGAAAACTGGCTAGAAGATGCTTTCGGCCTGGAAGACGAGTCTGTGCAATCGCTCAACCTGGATATGGACGATAGGGATTTAGATGCGCTGTTTGGGGATATGACCTCGGGTGCGATTTCTGAGGATGAACAGACTGTGCGGGAGCGGCAAGGAGCGGGTACTTCCCGAGAAGCCGCAGATTTGGCTGAGCTATTCGGTTCTGTACCTACGGGTACCGAGTATGACGGAGAAGCTTCGGGGCAAGCCCGTGGGGGTTGGCCCAATGATGGGAATTCAGAATTGCTGAGTGCGGATGTGGGAGTTGATGAGGGAGACTTGGGGAGTTTGTTCGAGAACAATGGTGTGGCTGTTTCCGACCAAGGCTTGACAAATTCGGCAGGGGTAGAACTTCGGGCTGTGTCGGACGATCGTCCTGAGTCGGAAATTTCAAATGTCGAATCTGATGAGGGCGCAGCTTTCGATTTCTTGGAGGATATGTTTGGGGAAAGCATGGTGCTGCAGGGCGATGCTGGATCGGCGCCAGATGACGGCGCGGCTGTGGATGTGAAGGAGTTGTCTGCCGAACCTGCCGAGGATTTGGCAGGCGGGGTGAGTGCGGATTTGTTCGATCGAGCCGAAACAGATATCGCCGGGGAGTCTGAGGGCGAGGATGATTTGTTTGATGCCCTGGAAACGGATTTTTTGAGTGCGGATTTAGAGCCGCTGCCTGCAGAATCTCTCGATGGTATGTTGGAGGGCGATGCTGACTTGCTCTCGGCGATGGAAACCGGCGCTACTCTCAACAACGCAGAGTTGGAGGGTTTTGATGATTTGTTGGATTCGATCGATGCTGAGGTTCTGGTGACTTCGGAACTGACGACGGGCTTTTGGGACGCTGAGGACGACTCGGCCGAGGCCGATTCCTCGGAGTTGGAAGAGGGATCGCTGGCAGACTTTTTTGCCGAGGCAGAATCAGGCGATGAGGATGCCGAAGGCAATTTTGACGATTTAGAAGCTCTGTTAATCGCAGGGGGTGCAGGAGCTGTCATAGCAGCTTCTGGAAGCACAAATCAGAGTCCGGTAAATACAGAAGTTTTCTCTGATCTCGAAGAACTCCTCAGCGAGAGCGCAACTATGCCGGAAATTCACGGGCTACCGGCGACAACTGCTAGTAAAGCTCCGCGCACTGCTGCCGATGAGAGCGACGACGAATTCGGCGATTTAGAAAAACTGCTCGAAGATCCCAAGGACGGCGGCCGCCAAGGGGAAGGCAATATGGGGCCGTCGGCGATCAACAGACCCAGGCGGAATGCCCGCGCGGGCGGGTTCGGCGACCAGACGATGCGGGTGCCGGTCAAGCAACTGGATAACCTCAGCAATTTGATGGGGGAACTGGTGGTAAACCGCAACAGTTTGGAGCAAGACCAAGAACGGATGCGACAGTTTTTGGACAATTTGCTGCACCAGGTGGCGCTGCTGAGCGATGTGAGCCAGCGGACTCAGGATTTCTACGAGCGGAGTCTTTTGGAGATTGCTTTGTTGGCAAACCGGCAGGGACACCGATCGGCCTGGCGCTCTGAGGATTCTGCCCACACAAGGGAAAGTGCCTGGAGACCAGAGGAAATGGACAGGTTTACTCCTTTCCACAGTTTGGCTCAAGAGATTATTGAGCTGATCGTGCGGGTGCGGGAGTCGGCTGCGGACATCGAGTTTTTGGTGGATGAGGCTGATCAGGTGACTCGCCAACTGCGACAAGTTACGACTCAACTGCAAGAAGGTTTGACTCGCGCCCGGATGAAGCCGTTTGCGGAGACGACGGACAGGCTGTTCCGCGCGGTGCGGGAAATCGCGATTAAGTGCGGGAAGCAGGCTCAGTTGCAGGTTGAGGGTAAGGAGATTTTGATCGACAAGATGATTGTGGATCAGCTATATGACCCGATGACTCATTTGGTGAACAATGCGATTACTCACGGGATCGAAGCGCCGGAGGTGCGTCTGGCGGCTGGGAAGCCTGCTGTCGGCAGGATTACGATTCGCGCTTTCCACCAAGGGAACCAAACGGTGGTTTCGGTTTCTGACGACGGGGCGGGAATTGACCCGCAAAGGGTGAAGGCGAAGGCGATTAAGCAGGGTATGCTGACGGCGGCTCAGGCTCAGAGGATGTCTCGCTCGGAAGTTTACGATTTGCTGTTTATGCCGGGTTTCAGCACTCAGGAACAGGCGACGGAGTATGCCGGCCGGGGGGTCGGTATGAATGTGGTGCAGACTTCCTTGCAGGAGATTCGGGGAACTGTGACGATTGATTCGACGCTCGGCAAGGGGACTGTGTTTACCATCCGTTTACCTCTGGTGTTGAGCATTTCTAAGGCTCTGACTTGCATTAGCGATCGAGCTCGCATTGCTTTCCCGATGGATGGGGTCGAGGATATGATCGATGTCCCTCGCGATCAGGTGACGACGGGGGCCGATGGTTTGCCTTGCATTGAGTGGCGGGGTCAAAGCTTGCCGTTCCGGCCACTGCGGGATTTGCTGGCTTACAGCCGCCATTTGGGTCGCGGCAGTGTTTACGGGTTTAATACTGACGATGACATGATTTCGGTGATCGTGCTGCGCTCTGCTGGCAATTTCTTGGCGGTGCAGGTGGATCAGGTTTCGACGGAACAGGAAATTGTGATCAAGCCGTTGGAAGGGCCGGTGCCGAAGCCGATCGGGATTGCTGGGGCCACGGTGCTCGGAGACGGTCGGATCGTGGCAATTGCGGATGTTCTGGAGCTGATCGATTTGGCGACGGGAAGGCTGCGGAAGGACACTGGCGGTACGCTTTGGGATGAGGGCGATCGGGCTGCTGCCGAGGCGGAAATCGAGAAGACTGAGCCGACTGTGCTGATTGTCGATGACTCGATTACGGTGCGATCGCTATTGTCTATTACTTTCGAGAAGTCTGGCTATCGTGTGGAAGAAGCTCGCGACGGTAAGGAAGCTTGGGAAAAGATGAAATCTGGTCTGCCTTGCGATATCGTTTTCTGCGATATTGAAATGCCGAGAATGGACGGTTTGGAACTACTTTCTCGGATGCAGAAGGATGCGGTTTTGTGTGAATTGCCGATCGCGATGCTAACTTCTCGCGGTGCTGACAGACACCGCCAAATGGCTTACAGTTTGGGCGCGAAGGGCTATTTCACTAAGCCTTATTTGGAGGAGCAATTGCTTGATGCTGCTTCTCGGATGTTGAAAGGTGAGGTTGTTGGTGCTCCGGTTGGTGTGTAATGTGTAAATCTGCTTTTATCTGCGGTTAAAAAAGGTAATTTCTTAACCGCAGATGAAAATGGATTAACGCGGATTGACGCAGATAATCTCTAGTTCATCTGCGTTAATCTGTGTTCATCTGCCTATATCTGCGGTTAAAAAATGGAATTTCTTAACCGCAGATGAAAATGGATTGACGCGGATTAACGCAGATTTAGATCGCGCTTTCGGTTTTGGTGGTAGGCTGGGAAAGTGGGGTTTAGCGGAAGGGCGATCGAGGTTATTTATGGATGCTAAAGAACTTTTAGAAAAATACGCTAAAGGCGAACGGGACTTTAATAACGTACAGCTAAGTGGGATAGACCTCAAAGGTGCAGACTTGAGTGGAATAGACCTACGCGGTGCAAATTTGACAGGAGCTGAGTTGAATGAGGCCACTTTGAACAAAGCAAGCCTCTATGGCGCAGACTTGAGTAGAGCATCCCTGTTAGGAACAAACTTAATCGGGCTGGAAGGTAATAGTGTCAACTTCAGTTTTGCAGACCTCAGCGGGGCTGACTTGAGTAGGGCAAACCTCAATGGGGCCAATTTGAGTAATACTAAACTGGAAAATGCAAACCTGAGTGAGGCCCAATTAAGCTCTGTATCGTTAACTAAAGCCTCCTTGAAGAACGCAAAGTTAAATAGAGCAAACCTGAGCAAGTCAAATTTGACTAGGGCAAACTTGACAGGAGCCGAATTGATTCAAGTGAACTTAGGGGGTGCTAACCTCGAAGGTGTCAATTTTCAGAGAGCCAAACTCCGAGGTGTCAATCTGTCTGCATTTAACTTATCAGGCGTGAATCTGACTGAGGCGGATGTTAGTGCAGCAGACCTCACAGGGACTAATTTGAAAAAAGCCTGTCTGAAAAGGACAAATCTAAAAAAAGCTAGCCTTAAAAAAGCAACTATAATGCTAGCAAGTTTGGAGGAAGCCAACCTTCAGGAAGCAGACTTGACGGATGCTCAAACCTATGATTGGAATATTAAAAATGCAGACTTCACTGGTGCGATAATGCCAGATGGAGAACTCTACCAGCCAGAAACCTCAGACGGACAAATCTACCAGCCGGAAACCTCGGAAAAACTATCCCAAAAAGTGATATCTATGACGCGCAAAATTATTCGTACTGACAAAGCACCCGCACCCGTGGGCCCTTACAATCAAGCCATTGCCGCTACGGGCACTATGCTGTTTGTAGCTGGTCAAATTGCGATCGACATTAGACTAAACGATATTGTCTACACCGACGACGTGGCAAAACAAACCGAACAAGTTATGGCAAATCTCGAAGCCATTCTCACAGAAGCCGGCGCTACTTGGTTGGATGTGGTAAAAACTACGGTTTTCCTCAAAGATATGAATGATTTCGCCGCCGTAAATGCGGTTTATGCGAAATATTTTGATGCGGAAACTGCACCGGCGCGCGCTTGTGTGGAGGTTTCGCGTTTGCCGAAAGATGTGTTAGTTGAAATTGACTGCATTGCTGTGATTTGATTTTATCTTATTTTAGATGTCAGACTTTTTCCAGAAGTCGGGCATCTGGAATTCTGTTTTTTTAATGTTTTTGCAGTTGGGAAACTTGAATTTTCGGCAATTCTTTCCATTCGGGATCAATGGGTGAGTAGCAACAGTAGCATACCGCTAAACTGTCGTATTCAGCATTCGGAATTTCAGGCCTGTACTCCTCTACGCGCGAAACCTCCCAATCTCCCCAGCGAACGTGAGTGCTAGCAGCAGGGGATTTAGGCTCTGCACTCTCTTTAAAATGGCCAAAGTTTCGCAGGCGATCGCCCGTTTTAGGCAGAGGTTTGTTTGAGTAGTCGTAGTGTTCTGCTAGGATACTTGTGAGAGCACCTGTATGGGAAAGTAATCTATCCTCCCATCCCGGGGAAGAAAGCGATTCTGTTTTGAAAATGATCAACCGTTTTGGCATTGATTTATTCCTCTCTCTCGTGTTCGGGTTCGTATGGACTTGGTGGAAACTCTGTCAACCCTTCAAAGACACAATCAACCTTAAGTATTGAATCGTTTGTTTTTTCCCATCGGATTAATTCCCATCCCTGACGCTTGGCCATTTGCTCGCATTTCTCTGGATCAGTTGCACTATGACGGCTAATATTCTCTTCGGGCTCGTAGCGAGGTCTTGAGGTCATCTTTATCTGCGTTTTTATACAGACGCTGATGAAAATCAAACCTGCTATCTTCACCTGCAATGTCTGCGGTTTACAAGCCTATATCGTATCATTTATAGTAACTACCTAAGCATACTTTATATTTTTTTGAGTTCCCGCTCTGCGGGGACTTCTTTTATGTAGTTGCGGTTTCAACCGCCGAGGGTAAAGTGCGCGACTTTATTAACTTCTACAGCCGATCGCACTTTTGTCGATCTGTCGCTGTCGCGCACCTACTCCCAAATCAATCTGAAACAATCAGATTTAATCTCAATTAGCAATTAGCAATTACTAATCACGAGTTAGCAATTAGCAATTAGCAATTACTCTATAAGTAATTACCAATTACCAACTGTAAACTATTTATTCAGCGCTTCGCGGGCGGCTACCGCTTCGTCGGGATGAATATTCAAGCGGGTCAAATTAATTCGACCTTTATTGTCAATTTCTCGCACTTTGACAATCACTTCATCGTTCACAGCTAACTCGTCTTCCACTTTGCCAACGCGGTAGTCGGCTAACTGGGAAATGTGAATCATTCCTTCTTTTCCGGGCAAAATTTCCACAAAAGCGCCGATCGGAATAATTCGAGTTACGCGGCCGACATACACGTCTCCTGCATTCAACTTGCGTGTCATGCCTTGGACAATGTTGTAAGCCCGCTGAGCTTTTTCGCTGTCGTTGCCAGCAATTGTCACGGTTCCGTCGTCTTCGATGTCTATTTTGACACCGGTTTCTTCGGTGATGGCTTTGATCGTTTTGCCACCTGGCCCAATTACCAAACCGATAAATTCTGGATCGATTTTCAGGGTTAGCAAACGTGGTGCAAACGGCGACATTTCCTTGCGGGGAGTGTCGATGCTTGCCAGCATTCTTTCTAAAATGTGCAGTCTGGCGGGTTTGGCTTGGCGGATGGCATTGGCAATTACATCTAAGGGCAAACCTTTGATTTTCATGTCCATCTGCAAAGCAGTAATCCCGGTGTCGGTACCGGCTACTTTGAAGTCCATGTCGCCTAAGAAGTCTTCAATTGCCTGAATGTCAGTCAAAATTCGGACTTCATCGCCTTCTTTAATTAAGCCCATTGCCGCGCCGCTGACGGGTTGGGAAAGGGGAACGCCTGCATCCATTAATGCTAGCGTTGAGGCGCAAACTGAACCCATTGAGGTGGAACCGTCGGAAGAAAGGACTTCTGAAACTACGCGAATCACGTAGGGGAAATCTTCTTTGGATGGCAAAACCGGCAGTAAAGCGCGTTCTGCGAGGGCTCCGTGACCGATTTCTCGGCGTCCGGGCGATCGCATCGGCTTGGTTTCTGCTACCGAAAACGGCGGGAAATTGTAGTGATGCAGGTAGCGTTTGTCTTGCTGTGGGTGCAAGTCGTCTCCTAAGTCTTGGGCGTCGCCTGGGGTTCCCAGGGTAGCTGCGGACAAGACTTGAGTCAACCCGCGATTAAACAACCCAGTGCCGTGTACTCGCGACGGCAGCACGCCTACGCGACAAGAAACGGGTCGCACCTCGTCTAGCTTGCGGCCGTCTACACGGACGCCATCTTCGAGGATCTGCTTCCGCATCATTTTTTTGGTAACGTCTTTGAAAACGTTGCCGATCGCCTTGCTGTTGGCGGTGGCCGCTACTTTTACCGGGTCCTCTTCCGGGAGTTCGGCGATCGCAGCTTCGACTGCATTTGCCTTAACTTCGTCCAATGCTGCATTCCGTATTGTTTTGTCTTTTTCAAATCTTGACAAAATGATGCGGATGGGTTCTTGGGCGCGATCGCGAATAAAGTTTTCCAGGGCCGAATCTTGCGATGGCCGTTCCTCTACCACCAAATCGATGCCCAATTCCGCCATAATTTCGCGCTGGGCTTGAATCAAGTCACAGGCTGCTTCATAGCCGAAGTCGATCGCCTCGATGATATCCTGTTCGGGCAACTGGTTGGCGCCGGCTTCCACCATGATTACTCCGTCAGGAGAACCAGCTACCACGAGATCCAACTCGCCTTCTTTGATTTCGCTGTAGGTGGGGTTGATGATGAAATCGTCCCCTACCAAACCGACTCGCACTGCCGCCATCGGCCCGTAAAACGGCATTTTCGCCAGCAGTATCGCCACCGAAGCCCCCGTCACCGCCAAAACGTCTGGTGGCACTTGTTCGTCCATCGAAACCGTTGTGGCTACAACTTGGATGTCATCTCGCAGCCAGCTTGGAAATAGCGGACGCAGCGGTCGATCGATCAAACGACCAGTCAAAGTCACTTTTTCTGGGGGACGCCCTTCCCTTCGCAAAAATCCACCGGGAATTTTACCGCCAGCGTAGAGTCTCTCTTCGTAATCCACCAACAGGGGCAGGAAATCAATTCCTTCTCTCCCCTGCGATCGAGTCGCTGTCACTAAAACCGCCGTGTCACCCGACTGAATCAAAACTGCACCGCCTGCTTGAGGCGCTAGTAAACCAATCTTCAGTCTAATATCCCGTCCATCGAAGGATATTGACTTGTCTATCTCTACCATGTAGCACTGCTTCCTTATCTACCACATTCTTTCTCTGTCGGGATCGTAACATTACCACAGGATGTTTGAGAGTCCGACGCCAAAAGACAGGGATAATCGCCTCGCGATCGACTGTCTCTGTCTCGATTGTAAGCATTTATACTCGAAATTTTTTTTTTGCTGTCTGGGGTCTATTCTCCGGTCGATCGTCCGCTAAACGCCTTCCATAGATGGTACGATCAATTTTCGTTTGGGAATTGGGACGTTGAAGGAAGAAGGAAGAGGGATTTAGTTATCTAGGCCAGGGAATAAGCGGTAAGGTGTGCCCTAAGTACCTAAATATAAAGGTTCTACCTAATTCCTATCTGGCTCAAAATTTCCTCGGTTTGTTTTAAATAAAATTTTCACAAATCCCATATAAATGCTGTAGTCAACCTCGCACTTAAATACAAATATCAGGGTAAAAAAGATGGCAATTTTACACGGCAGTTGGCTCCTAGAAAATGAAAAAAGTTGCTTATTTATTTGGGGAGAAACTTGGCGGAAAGTTGGGGCAATTGAAACCCTAGAATCGGGGAGGAATTTACCGCATCCCTTAGCAATGACAGAATCTGAATTTAAGATTTTCCTAAATTCCTTGCAGCAGTCGGGAAAACTGGATTGGCAATTACCGGAAACCGCAGAAACTCCACCGGAAAAAAGCAAAAAAACTAGGCGATCGCCCAAAACTCAAAACGCAGAAATTCCCACCCAAGACTCCTCAATTCAAAGGGAAATTCGGGCGATCGCACTTCCCACCCAAATCTCAGAATCGAACACAACTCTGATGCCGCAGCACTCAGCAGCAGCACTTGAGGAACCGGCCAAAACCGAGGAAATTTACCTTTATCCCTGGCAACTCGAGGGTTTTTGTCTCAACCCTCAAGCAGCTTTTGTTTTCTTGCAATCACTACCGCTTAACAGCACGGAACCCGACTCTTTTGTCGGCTCAGATTTGCGTTTTTGGTCTCATGTTGCTAGGTGGAGTTTGGATTTGTTGGCAAGATGCAAGTTTTTGCCTGGATTGGAGAAACAGTCGGACGGTTCTGCTATTGCCAAATGGCAACCTCTGTTAGATAGTTCTACAGATACACTCCGCCTCGCCACTTTTGTCAAGCAAATGCCGACGGCTTGCAGAACATATCAGAAGAAGGAAGGCACGACACGGATTTTGACACGGATACACGGATTAAGGATCGATGAGCGTGAGTCAGAGGTTGAAGTCAGAGGGAAGAAGGCAGAAGAATCCAGTCAATTGCCTTTAGCGGTGGATTTGCCGATGGGGGCTGAGGAATTGGTGTTAGGCTTTTTGAGCAGTATTGTAGATAGTCAAGTGCGATCTGCTGGTAGCTCTACTTTAGACATCAAAGCAGTTTCTCCTGTGCGCGACTGGCTGCAAGCTTTGCAGCAGGAATCTGGGATTGTGCAAGTAGAAACAGCAGCATTGGAAAACTTGGCAACCAAGCTGAGTGCTTGGACTGCACCGCTGCAAAACCAATTATCTCAACAAAGTCAATTTCGCACTTGTTTTCAACTCATACCGCCGTCTCCTGGTAAAGCCAACTGGAATTTAAATTATTGCTTGCAAGCAGCAGATGAAAACGAATTTTTGGTAGACGCGACAACTGTTTGGAACAACTCTGTCGAGCGTTTGGCTTATGCGGGGCGGACAATAGAATTGCCTCAAGAAACTTTGCTTAGCGGCTTGGGTTTAGCCTCGAAACTTTATCCGTTAATTGAACCGAGTTTGCAAGCACAGCGGCCTCAATCTTGTCAATTAAATCCGCTGCAAGCATACGAGTTTATTAAGTCTGTAGCTTGGCGGTTTGCTGATAGCGGGTTGGGCGTAGTTTTGCCGCCGAGTTTGACAAAGACGGATGGTTGGGCGAGTCGTTTGGGTTTGAGCATTCAAGCGGAAACAACCCCCCCCAACCCCCCCTTAGTAAGGGGGGGCGCTGGAGAAACTAACCCCCCCTTAGTAAGGGGGGGGGCTGGAGAAACTAACCCCCCCTTAGTAAGGGGGGGCAAGGGGGGGTTGGGATTGCAAAGTCTGCTAAATTTTAAGTGGGAATTGACGATCGGCGGACAGCGCATTTCTAAGGCAGAATTTGACAGATTGATTGCGTTGAATTCACCTTTGGTGGAAATTAACGGCGAGTGGGTGGAGTTGCGCGCGCCGGATGTGAAAGCGGCTCAAACTTTTTTTGCCAGTCGCAAAGAGCAAATGACTCTTTCTTTGGAGGATGCTTTGCGTTTGGCGTCGGGCGATACTCAGATGATCGAGAAATTGCCTGTGGTGAATTTTGAGGCTACGGGTCAGCTTCAGGAATTGTTGAATACTTTGAGCGATAATCAAGCGGTAAGTGCGATCGCAACTCCGGCTAGTTTCCGAGGACAATTGCGGCCTTATCAAGCCCTAGGAGCAGGCTGGTTAGCATTCTTAGAACGCTGGGGTTTGGGCGCTTGTCTCGCGGACGATATGGGAACTGGTAAATGCGCGTTACCACAAACTTTGCTTTTTGTCAATGGCTTTTTACAAAAAGCTGAAAAAATATGGGAAACTTATGCCGGAAAAACAGAATTCGACGGTGAGGGCTTTTGGTCTGAACCTAACGAGCAATTACTGGTAAATTCCATAAATCAGGAAACAGGCAAAATTGTACAGGCGACTATTCGACGACTTTACCGCCAGCAAGTGCAAGAAAAGTTGCGAACCATCAAACTACAAGATGGTAGCAGCATCACAATTACCCGCCGCCACAAATTGTTAGGACGCGATGGCTGGACAAATGACCTCAAGGTTGGAGATTATGTTTGCGTTCCTGCTAAATTGTATTGGGAAGGAAAGCCGGAAGATCCCGATTTGGTCAAGTTTCTGGCTTGGCAAATAGCTGAGGGATATGAGCAGCGCGATCGGGCTGTACTCTCGATCGCACAAAAAGATGCGACAGTTCTTCAAGAGTTACGTGTCGCACTGCACCGGATCGGCGAAAAGTATGGAGTAAAAATCAATAATCCTGCTGTTCGTACTCGTGCTAAGCAGACAGCAGCAGACTTGGTTGTATGCAGTCGATCGTACCAATGCTTTCTTGAGGCTAAAGGCTACGAGTGGGGGAAACTGTCAGCCGAGAAAAGCTTCCCGCAATTTATCATGCAAGCCAATCTTGATAGCATTCGGATTTTTCTCAGAAACTACTTTGATGCTGAAGGTTCTGTCTTTCTTAACACGCGAAATATCGAAATTAGCACCGCTTCGCCTTTAATCATCCAACAACTTTCTACATTGCTGCGGCGCTTTGGAATTTGGCTGCGAATCGCCACTAAACAGAAATGCGCCACCAATGGCAGCGGGATTTTTCGCACCTATTATATCGGTACTTTCGGCGGTAACTCAGCGCGCATATTTTTCCAAGAAATTGGTTTTGGCTATCCCGAAAAACAGCGTAAATTAGAGCAGATCTGCGAATTGCCTTGCAACACCAATGTTGAGGGAATTCCTGCTTCTGATATCGTCGCTCGTGCAGTGGAAATTACAAAATTACCATTGCGCCATTTCGGAATGCACAATCCTGTTTATATTAACGGTTCCCAGCAGTTTTCCCGCATCAGCCTAGGAAAGGTGGTAGCAGGTATGGAAAATGTGCTTGGTGGTTCCGCAGAACAGGAGTACCGCCAGCTAAAGCCTTCTAAATGGACGAATCAGACCCTAGAGGCTTATGCAAATCTCAATGTAGCGCAGTTAGATAGTGTCCGAGAAAATTTGCAACTTATACTCGATCGCGAAGTATTTTATTGCAGAATAGAAGAAATTGAGGATTTTGAGTACAGTGGGTGGGTCTATGATTTTGAGGTGGGCAAACATCACAATTTTGTTGCCAATAATATTTTGTGCCACAATACTGTTCAGCTAATTGCTTTTCTCCTGCATTTACAAGAAAAAGATTCCTTGGAAGGACCGACATTGCTGGTTTGTCCGACATCGGTATTGGGCAACTGGGAACGCGAAGTCAAGAAGTTCGGCCCGACGCTGAAAGTATTGCTACACCACGGAGACCAACGCGCTAAAGGCAAAGCATTTGCTGCGGCGATTAAGGGAAAAGATTTAATCATTACCAGTTATGCCCTGGTGTTTCGGGATGCGAAGGAATTTCAAGGCATTAAATGGCAAGGATTGGTTTTAGATGAAGCGCAAAATATTAAAAATTCCGAGGCTAAGCAGTCGCAAGCAGTGCGGCAAATCGAGGCATCTTTTAGAATTGCGCTGACGGGAACTCCGGTGGAAAATAGACTGCAAGAATTGTGGTCAATTTTGGAGTTTCTCAATCCTGGCTATTTGGGACCGCGCAATTTCTTTCAGCGCCGATTTGCAATTCCGATCGAGAAATACGGCGATCGAGAATCTTTGCAGACTTTGCGATCACTCGTTCGGCCTTTCATCCTCCGCCGCCTGAAAACTGACAAAGAAATCATCCAAGATTTGCCCGAAAAACAGGAGATGACTGTATTTTGCGGGCTAGCAACTCAACAGGCGGTATTATATCAGAAAATAGTCGAAGAGTCAATAGCTGAATTAGACTCAGCCGAAGGCATTCAGCGCCGGGGAATGATTCTGGCTTTGCTGGTAAAACTCAAGCAACTTTGCAACCATCCGGCTCTTGTGAAAGCAGAAGGTAAGCCGAAAGAATTGGAGATTAAGAGTCAGGAATCGGGGAAATTGCAGCGGTTACTGGAAATGTTAGAAGAGGTGATCGCTGAGGGCGATCGGGCTTTAATTTTTACTCAATTTGCTGAATGGGGAAAACTCCTGAAACCCCATCTAGAACAGCATTTAGGACGAGAAGTTTTGTTCTTGTACGGAGGAATTCGGCAACAGCAGCGGGAAGAAATGATCGATCGCTTCCAGCACGATCCCCAAGGCCCGCCAATTATGATTTTATCTTTAAAAGCAGGCGGCACAGGCCTGAACTTAACGAGAGCAACGCACGTTTTCCACTATGACAGATGGTGGAATCCCGCAGTAGAAAATCAGGCAACTGACCGCGTATTTCGCATCGGTCAAACCCGCAATGTGCAAGTCCACAAATTTGTCTGCACAGGTACGTTAGAGGAGAAAATACACGATATGATCGAAAGTAAGAAAGCTCTAGCCGAACAAGTTGTCAGCGCTGGGGAAAACTGGCTCACCGAGCTAGATACAGACCAGCTTCGCAATTTACTAATTCTCGATCGCAATGCTATTATAGAAACCGAAGAAGAATAATATGATTAATTACCAATTCCCAACAGCACGACACGGATGTCACGGATACACGGATAGCTGTTTTTTCCTTTCTGACTCCAGCATCCAGGATACAAGCCCCCGGATGAATCCGGGGAGAAATAAAAAACCTGTATCCGATGAAACTTGCCCCCCGAATTTATCCGTGGGGTCAATGCTTCAGTCTAAAATCTAAAATCTAAAATCTAAAATCGATTGACTCCAGCATCCCAATTACCTGTTTGGCCAATGCCCGATGCCCAATTCCCAATTCCCAAATAAATGATTGACAGAGAATGGTGGACACAACAGTGGTTAGATTTAATCAATACCTACCGCTTCAAAAAGCGCTTAGAACGTGGCTGGCAATACGCCCGCGAAGGTAAAGTTCTCAGCATTAAATTTCCCAATCAAGAAGTAATTGCCATAGTTCAAGGAACTGATCCAAAACCCTATCAAGTTTCTTTAGGACTCGATACATTGAGCGATGAAGATTGGGATTATGTGATTGAAAATATGTCGCAAAGAGCAGTTTTTTCCGCTAAATTACTAGCAGGAGAAATGCCACACAATATTGAGGATGTATTTGCAGCAGCAGGCAAAACGCTATTTCCGTTAAGCTTATCTGATATTCGATCGCGCTGTAGCTGTCCTGACCCGAAAAACCCTTGCAAACACATCAGTGCAGTATACTACTTATTGGGCGATCGCTTCAGCGAAGACCCCTTTGTACTCTTTCAACTGCGGGGGAGAACCAAAGAGCAAATCTTGACAGCACTTCGTCAAAGACGAGGTACGCAAGGAGAGGAAAATTCCCAACTCAACTCCGGCGAAAATGCCCCCACTACGAATTCTAAATTGCCGAAGGTCGATCGCTTTTGGGAATACAATCAGCAGCTAGAATCATCTTTAGTAGTAATTGTACCCCCGCCCAGCAGCGAAACAGTATTAGATATCTTAGGCCCAATTCCCATCGCAACCGACGGAAAAGGAACCGCTAGCAAATCCTCGCCCGCATCTGACGCCCTCAAGCAGCATTTTAGCAAAATCTACCAAGCAGTTAGCCAGCAAGCAGTTTTAGCAGCACTGAAACGGGGCGAAGGAGATTAACATAATTTCATCGCACATAAGCTGTGTTGCATCTAGATTGCCTATGGTATTAGAGAGGGAGAGGGGGAGAAGAGGAGAGGGGGAGAGGATTTGACGATTTTTGATCGAGACTCGAAATATACAATTTAAATGCACAACAGCTTAGGATAATAGGACTATGGCTGATAACAAATCAGGCTTTAATATCCCTTTTATTCTTTAGTCCCTCTTTGGTGGAACGAGAGTTTGTCTAGAAGAGATTTCAACCGAGGAGTCTTACTTTTGGCAATTTCAGTTTATACTTCCCGCAAATTACTCATAATTTCTATCAATTCCTGGGGGCTTTGAATCAAAAAATCGGGATTGTGTGCAGCCAAAGCCTCCTGAGAATTAAAACCCCAAGCTACAGCCATTACCTTAATTCCTGTTTTTCTAGCAGCGTCTATATCTCTAATCTCATCTCCCACATAAACGACTTCTTTAGCATTTATACGTTCTCTTTTTAGCCAGCTATTAATAACTTTATGTTTGCCAAAAGTTGAGCCAGAGTAAATAAATGTGAAAGTGTCTTGCAAACCGTTTTTTTCCAGCGATTCCAAGACGTTTTCTCTGGAATTAGATGTGATTATTCCCAGTTGAAATCCCAGTGTTTTTAACTCCAGTACAACTTCTTTAATCCCCGGAAATAATTGAATATTGGGAATTTCGGTGCGTAACTCTGCTTTCAACATTCTAATCAACAGCGGGAATTTGAAGATAGAAATGCCCGAATACTGAAGGAGTTGCCAAGAAGTTAAATTGCTCAGTTGAGCGATTTGCTCTTTGGTCGCCGATTTAAAGCCTAATTCTACTGACAAACGGTTGCTGATGCTTAGAAGAATATCGATTGTATCTGCTAAAGTACCGTCAAAATCAAAAATAATTACTTTGGTCATTAGACAATAGCAAATAAGGAACGGGGAAGCATACAATTTTAGATTTTAGATTTTAGATTTTAGATTTTAAATGGGAATGATTTACTGCATAATGTATTGACTTTTAGCGATGCGTTTTAGATTTTAGATTTTAGATGGGAATGACTTACTGCATAATTTATTAACTCTTAGCGATGCGTTTTAGATTTTAGATTTTAGATGGGGAATGACTTACTGCATAATGTATTGGCTCTTGGCCATCCGTACACACCCTAGGGTTATTATCTATAGGGTAAGGTGCACCCTAAGCACCTTGAGCGCGAACATCTCAACTTTTAAGGGTGAATTTGATTGGCTTTCGCATTTCGCCGCAGCATTTCGGGTTTAATGCGCCGCAGCGCCGAAGCGGTAAATCTGCGGTTCCATTCCTCGTCGGAAATGTCGGCTAATTCTGCAAGTGTCGGTGCTATATTTTCAGGATAAGGCTCAAACTCTGCCACATCAGTTGGTTTAGCAAACCGCTGATTCCAAGGACAAACATCCTGACAAATGTCGCAACCTGCTACCCAGCCTTGTAAATTAGATGCAATTTCGTCGGGCAATTTTTCGGCTCGATTCTCGATCGTGTGATAAGCTATACATCGATCGGCATTCACCACAAAAGGCTCAGTAATTGCCCCCGTCGGACAGGCCTCAATGCAGCGAGTACAAGTACCGCAATGTTCCGTATGGGACTCATCCGGCGCTAACTCCAAATTAGTCAAGATTTCGCCCAAAAACACCCAAGAACCGTATTCGCGCGAAATTACATTACCATTTTTGGCAATCCAGCCAATCCCGGCACGCTGTGCCCACATTTTATCCTGAATCGGCCCGGTATCAGCATAATACCGCGCTTCAATTCCCTCGCCTTGCGATCGCACCCAATTTGCCAAAACCTTCAGTTTTTTGTGCAAAATTCTATGGTAATCCCGCCCCCAACCGTAGCGAGAAATTTTAGCATATTCGACCCCTGCCTCGACCCCCCCCTCAGAAGCGGGATTTGAGGGGCGTTCGTGAGGTGTGTAGTAGTTGATGGCGAGACATATTAATGACTGCACCTCTGGCATTATTAATCGAATATCCTCCCGTTTCGGGTTTGCCATCCATGCCATATCCGCCTGATAACCCTTGTCCAGCCAAGCTTGCAATCTTTGTTTTTCTAGATCGAAATCCTTGTCTGTTGAGGCGATCCCGACTTTGTGAAATCCCAACTCAAGGGCTTTTTGCTTAATGCGATCGCTATTAATTGATTTTTTCATCGGGTAAGGAACAATAGCACAAATTGCGCTATAAGTCTAGTATTTTTCAGAGTAATTTAGGGACATAATTGATAATACTTCCACAATCTTTATATTTATAAATTTGAACTCCAAAATGTAAAAAATGTCACATAATTTAATTTAGGGAGAATTCGATTCGCAAATTCAAGTACGCAAGTAAAACCGACAGCGAATCCCACAGGATACATATGGCAGTTAGTATTCAATCAGCTCAATCTATTTTTTCCAACACCGAGATTGCTAGCGTTGTTCCGGCTACCACGGAAGCGTTCTACAAACTCAGCGTTGAAGACCAACTAGCCTTGCTCTGGTATGCCTACACCGAAATGGGCGTTTCCATCACCGCAGCAGCTCCCGGAGTAGCCAGCATGGCGCTTGTTGAAGGCATCCTGAGCGAAATCAAGCAAATGTCGCCGGCTGCTCAAAGCAAAACCATGTTTGACCTAGCCAGCAACGCCGACACAACAATTGGCCGGATTTACACATCCTTGCGCGTCAACACCAAACTCGGTTTCTGGTACGAGTTGGGACAGTTGATGAAACAGGGCCTTGTCGCTCCGATCCCCGCGGGCTATCAAATGTCTCCCGAAGCCACCACAGTTCTCGAAGCCATCAAAAAACTCGATCCCGGCCAACAAATTACCGTACTTCGCAACACCGTAGTTCACATGGGCTACGACCCAGATTTCAGCCAAGAGTACGGCAAACGCTCAGCCCCCCGCAGCACTCCCACCGCTCCCGAAGAGCGGGTGAAAACCCAAATTGAGGGTATCAGCGAGCAGACAGTGCTCAGCTACATCGACTACATGAACGCCTTCGACTTCACCCCAGCCGTGGGTTTATTTGCTGAAGAAGGTGCCCTGCAACCACCTTTCCAAAAGCCGATCGTCGGTCGCGACGCTATCCTCAACTATATGCGGGAAGAGTGCATCGGACTGAAAATGATGCCCCAGCAAGGCGTATCAGAACCCGCAGAAGATGGCTACCGCCAAGTGAAAGTCACCGGCAAAGTCGAAACTCCTTGGTTCGGATCGAATGTGGGAATGAACATTGCGTGGCGGTTTATGCTCGATCCCCAAGGTCAAATTTTCTTTGTGGCGATCGACTTATTGGCATCTCCAAAGGAATTGCTCAATTTGATCCGCAAATAGAATATTCTGGTTGGCTCTGTTAAACAGGCTTGCCCAAAAACCCAGATGCCATTAGGTGTCTGGGTTTATATCATTTTAGATTTGAGATTTTAAATTTTAGATTCAAGAATTGAAGCATGGAAAATGACTGATTGTATCAGGGTTTACAGCTTGGCTACACTTGTATTTTTTGAAAGTAGGATTGATTTTGGTCGATCGCTCCTCAAGCTGCGATCGACGCTCTCCGGTTCCTCCTTTTTTCGGAGAATTATTTTCCTAGCCCTACTTATATCTTTTGAGGGATTTGCTGCGACAAAGAGAATGATTACAGTATACTCATTCATCTAAAATCACTTCTTTTATGACCGCAACAACTCGACCTATTTTAACTACCTCTATAAAGATTGCAGGCATCACAAACCCAACGGTACTGCGATATCTTGAAACTTTAAACGCGGGCGATTTTGACGCGACGGCTAATTTATTTGCCGATGACGGGGTTCTGCACGCGCCGTTTGAAGAGCCCATTATCGGCAACATCTCGATCGCCACTTATCTCAAAAAAGAAGCGCGAGGAATGCAGCTAGAACCCCAGAAAGGTGTCAGCCAAATTTTAGAAGATGGCAATGTAGAAGTTCAGGTCAGCGGCCGGGTGCAAACTTCCGCATTTGCTGTTAATGTCGGATGGTTGTTCTTGCTCAATTCTGATCAAAAACTCCTTTCGGTCACGGTAAAACTGTTAGCTTCTCCCCAAGAATTGCTAAGTATGCGGTCACAGAAAAAATTTGATGTTTGATAAGCTGTTTCAGATTTAAATTGCCTATTTTTGTTTGACCTCTCGATCGCACGTAATAGCTAAAATCGTGCGATCGACAGGTTGAGTGGATTTTTATAGCAAGAATGAGGCAGAAACCGGGTTTTTGAACCAAATCTCTGGTGAAGCGTCGCTAAGGGTCCAAAAACCCGGTTTCTGGGCCATTTGTGCGATCGGGACTTTACCCCTACAATCTTACAGTCTCGCGTTTGGCTGACGCTACTGCACGAAAAAGTGGCTGTCACCGCAGTGTGCGACAGACAGCCAAAGCGAGTCAAAAAGTGCCTTGCCAATCATTAATGACTAATGACTAATGACTAATTAAGATTTTTCCGGCAAACTCGCTTCCAACTTGAGACAGTTGCGACCGTCTATTTGCAAAGTGTAGTCCACCCGATCCATAAGTCTGCTCATAATCAGCCAGCCGTAGCCGCTTTCCTGTTTAGCTTCCGGCCTCGGGGGATTGTAAGTATCCATTTCGTAACCTTTACCGTAATCCCAAATTTCTAAACCAATATCCCTATTTTTTAAATTCAAGCGAATTAACACGGGCAAATTGGGTTGATCTTTGTGAGCATGGCGGATCACGTTAGAATAGGCTTCTGCTAACACCAAGCGCAAACGATTCGACTGACGCGGCCAATCGACGTGCTCTCCTAGCTCTACTTCCAAACTGCTCAGCAACCAATTTTCAACAATTGTTAAAAACCGCAAGTCGCTTGGCACATGAAGCTCAGTATTCATAAAAAAATCCCGTAAGTTTGAAAACCCTGTGTCTTCCAGGTATGAAATACGACGCGCCGAATGGATTCGGCCTCAATACTTGTCACTAATCGGGGGATACTAGCCTTTTCTGGTTAAAAATCAGGCATTCGTCATTCGGTAGAAGGCAGAAGTTAAGAGTATAGTTGAAAACTTTTGTTATGAGCTTAAAGCCCCTTAACAATTGATAATCATACCGAGACTGCAAGCAGTGAGGCATAAAAAATCTGTGTTTCAATCCTTGGCTTTTAAGCGTTGGTTTTTTCTGACGAATGCCTTCTACCTTAACCCTTTACAGGTATTTAATCCCCCAGGAAAGCGATTCAGGAAACTAGCTGCGCCATCGCCGGCTAGGTTTTTTACTGTTGACGATAACGCCGTCCTTTGCAGGACTAATCTATGGGCCGCCAACCAGCAGGGCTTAATTTTCTTCGCCTCTGACCCCCGACTATGCGTCGGGAGTCGCTGACAGATTCAAAGAACCTCCAGAGAGAGTATGGTTTGGTCGTCTTCCTGAACGGGATTGTCGGCTCGGATGTAAGCCAACAAATTGTCCAAGTTGAAAGAACCAGGTTCCTGAATCAAGAGTTGCCAAAGCCCTTCTTGTTGTAGCATAGAACGGGTTGGTACACCCCCTGCGACCGCTTCAGTCGTCACGCTAGCTTCAGTAATTCCGTCACTCGTCAGCAGAAATACATCTCCTGACTTTAATTCGATCGCACCCGCTTTGCCCCTCCAAACTGGTAGTATCCCCAAGGGAATGCCACGAGCTTTCAGGAAATTCGGCTCGGCTGGGGTTTTACCGCTAGCGGCTTGAGCTTTCACCTCCGAGTGAGACCAAACAATCGGGTAAATGTGACCAGCATTAGCAAATGCCAGGTGTCCGGTTGACGGAGTGTAACGAGCTACAACCATTGTAATAAAATGGTTGTTGCCGATCAGGTCGTCAGACATACTGCTATTCATATTGTGCATAACTCGATCGGGCTCTGGAGAAACTTCTTGGGAAAGTTCCCGCCGCATCACCGAAATCGCGCTGGCCATAAATAGAGCAGCCGGAACTCCCTTACCCGAAACATCTCCCACCGCTATCCAAATATCCCCTTGGGAGTGGACGTAGACTTCAAAAAAGTCGCCCCCAACTTCCCGCGCGGGATAGCAGCAAGCTTGCACCCTGACAGTTTCAAAATCCGGCCAACTTTGGCGCAACAAGTTTGTTTGGATTTGGCGAGCCACTTCCAACTCGTTTTGCATCTGCTTGGCTAAATCCAGAGTGCGCTGGTATAGCTTAGCTTGAGACAGGGCGAGAGCAGCTTGAGCTGCTACACCTTCTATTAACTCTATCTCTTCTGCCGACCAAGGGTTAGTGCCGCCAATCTGGCACAAAGCCAGTACCGCCAGCAATTCTTGCTGGTAAGTCAGGGGCACGGCAATCTCAACCGAGTTACCGTCGCCCTCACTGTTTGAGTTCACTTGAGTTTGGCGGGTGGCTACAGCTTGAACCAGCAAATTTTCATCAAAAGAAAAGCTACTGGCTTCAGAGGTTTGGGCTTGGTAGGGGAAGGTACTCGGCAATAGTCGATCGGTCTCTACCGGCCGCAGCATACAATAGTTGGCCTCAAAAGTTTGACCTACGGTTTGAACAATAGTTTGTACCATACTAGAGTAATCTAGCGACCCGCGAATCACGCTCATTACCTCATTGAACAGAGATTCCTTGCGTAAAGCGCGGCGCAATGCAACGCTGCGCTGCTTGTAGTATTTGTAAGTTTCTGAGGCTTGATTGATCACCAATTTGAGTTCTTCTGGATTCCACGGTTTGGTGATGTATTTGAAAACTTGACCTGAGTTGATGGCCTCAACCAAATCTTCAACATCGGTGTATCCCGTTAGCAGAATCCGAATCGTATCGGGAAATCGCTCGACTGTTTTCCCCAAAAACTCGGTGCCATTCATTTCTGGCATCCGCTGGTCAGATATAATCACCGCCATCTCGCCCTGTTCGTCTAGAACGGACAGGGCGCTGAGGGCGCTATCTGCTTTGTAAACCTGAAAGTCGCGTCGAAACGTCCGGTACAATAAATCCAAGTTGTCGGGTTCGTCATCGACTACCATCAGTTTCAGCTTGCTTCCATCTCCCCGACTCATCTTTCTTCCCCCTTGAAAACCCCCACCATAGCTGTTATCAGCAAGGTGGCGGGAGGAAAAGGGGGGCTGGATATATGCAACATATCAGTTACGTCAAGTTGAGTTAAAGAAACCCGTTTTACCTCAAGGTGAGCATTCCTTTCGCACCATCTGTTCGCACAGATGAGAGGCTTTCGATACTGTAACCCGCCTCGGTAGGCCGCTTCAATAGGGAAAATTCCCCAGTCAGCTTTCACAAAAAATACTCGGTAAGTGGGAAGCTCCGAGACTTTAGTCCTGAGAGGAAAACGACCCGGCGATTTCAATCGCCTTGAATCCCCTCGCGGGGCAGAGGGGTATGGTTGCCCCAAGGCGTGAGGATATGGTTGTCCTCAATCTCCCATTTCTGGGGTAAAGTTAGCTTCGCCAATGTTATAGAGGCTTGTTAGGCTGGCAGCACTGTCTCAGTGACTTTAAGACTGTTTAACTACTAGCGACAGGGCAGGGGACTAGCTTCGCATCCCAGGGTGTCATGACCTAAATAACGTAGCCTGTTAAGGCTTAGGCTGGTCAGTACAGCTTGTTTGATTTCTCTTACAAGCTCAGTGGCTTTAGCCCTGAGTTACTGACGCTGTGATACGAGCAATGACCTTGTTAGCAGTCGGTACTTTTCTAAACACACCTGCATTCAAAACGGCTAATTAATGCTCTGATTGCAGAGTTCTTAACTAGCTGGGCACTGTCCTCGGTGTGAATTTTAACACTTACTACTAACGCAGGTATTGCTACCTAAGTCTGGTCAACACCGGCTGTATTTCAAGCCCCACTGTACCCGGAGGGTTAGTGGTGGGTTGTTGGCGCTATTCCCTACATCTTTGCCGAATCGTACTTGATTGCTGCATACAAGTCTCCCTAATCTCTGAACTTTTTGCAGCAAGCATATTACTACTGCCGAATCAAGCTAATCTTTCTGCCAGTCTGAGCTTAGCAGAACGAGAGCGGGGATTTCTAGCGACTTCTTCGGATTGCGGCACGATCGGCTTTTTTGTCAGTACCTGCAAACTGGGTGTTCCTCTGAGTTGGTGCTTGACAGGTCGGTCTTCCAGGCTGTGAAATGTAATGATACCGATTCTCCCACCGGGTTTTAACCACCTTGGGGCAAGGTTTAGGAAAGTTTCTAAAGACGCTAGTTCGGAGTTGACGGCTATCCTTAAAGCTTGGAAAGTACGGGTGGCCGGATGGATTCTGCCGTTGCGCTGCTTGGGGGGGAAGCTGGAGGCGATCGCCCCTGCAAGTTCTGTTGTAGTTTGAAAAGGACGGCTTTGCACAATCCGCCTCGCGATGCGCCGCGACAGTCGCTCCTCGCCGTACTTGTAAATAATATCTGCTAGTTTAACTTCTTCCCAGTGGTTGATAATCTCTTCTGCCGTCAAAGATTGCTGCTGGTTCATACGCATATCTAGTTGAGCTGGGTGGCGAAAACTAAATCCCCGTTCCGGTGTATCGAACTGAGCAGAGCTGACGCCCAAGTCTGCTATGATACCATCAAATTCGGCCTCTGGGGACTGATATTCAGCAAAGTTGCCGTGCCAAAACTCAACGGGCGAGTTGGCAAATCGGGCTTGGCAAAAACTGATGGCTTGTTCGTCGCGGTCGATCGCCACCACTGTAACATCAGCCGCCGCCGCTAAAATCAAACTCGTGTGTCCGCCGCCCCCAAGCGTCGCGTCCAAATAGCGACCGCCTGGACGCACAGCCAAACCCGCAATTAACTCGCTTCCCAAAACTGGAACGTGATAGGTGTCAATACTGACATCTGATCCAAGGGTCTCCTTCTCAGAGAGCTCGATATCCTTCATAATCATAAAAGCCAAACAAAAATCAACAATAGCTAGTAATCATTAATTCATTTAATTATGTCAAGAATTGAGACTAGAACCGAACCGATGGTGCTCAACATGGGGCCGCACCACCCATCCATGCACGGGGTACTCCGGCTAATTGTCACCCTAGACGGGGAAGATGTGGTGGACTGCGAGCCTGTTTTGGGCTATCTGCACCGGGGGATGGAAAAAATCGCCGAAAACCGCACCAACGTGATGTACGTGCCCTACGTGAGCCGCTGGGACTACGCTGCGGGGATGTTTAACGAAGCGGTGACAGTGAATGCACCGGAAAAGTTGGCAAATATTGCTGTCCCCAGACGGGCTAGTTATATTCGGGTAATTATGCTGGAGTTGAACCGGATTGCTAACCACTTGATGTGGGTAGGGCCGTTTTTGGCGGACGTGGGCGCGCAAACTCCTTTTTTCTATACTATGCGCGATCGCGAACCAATTCTCGACTTGTGGGAAGCAGCCACAGGTTATCGCATGGTGAATAATAACTATTTCCGCATTGGCGGAGTCGCCGCAGATTTGCCCTACGGTTGGGTAGATAAATGCCAAGATTTCTGCGATTATTTCGTTCCCAAAATTGACGAGTACGAACGTTTAATTACCAACAATCCAATCTTCCGCCGCCGGATTGAAGGCCTGGGTACTATTTCTCGCAACGAAGCGATTAACTGGGGACTATCCGGCCCTATGTTGCGCGGTTCCGGCGTAAATTGGGATTTGCGAAAAGTTGACCATTACGAATGTTATGACGACTTCGACTGGGAAGTTTGTACCGAAGCTGCTGGCGATTGTTTAGCCCGGTATTTAGTACGGATTCGGGAGATGCGCGAGTCTGTTAAGATTCTCTATCAAGCCTTGAAAGGACTCCCAGGCGGCCCTTACGAGAATTTGGAAGCGAAGCGCTTAGAAAGCGGGCCCAAATCTGAATGGAATGGTTTTGACTATCAGTTTATTGGCAAAAAAGTTGCCCCGACTTTTAAGATTCCCAAGGGCGAACATTATGTCCGCGTTGAAAGCGGCAAGGGTGAGTTGGGGATTTATATTATCGGGGATGATAGTGTGTTTCCTTGGCGCTGGAAGATTCGGGCTGCGGATTTTAATAATTTGCAGATTTTGCCTCACATTGTGCGCGGCGTGAAGATTGCGGATTTGGTGGCAATTTTGGGGAGTATCGACATTATTATGGGATCGGTTGATAGGTAGGTTTTGTCGGTTTTTATCTAAGAAATTAACCCGGTTTTTTTTATGGAACCGGGTTGATTTTTTTGAACCGCAGATAAACGCGGATAAACGCCGATGGAGATCGATTAATATTGCTATTAACGTCGCTAAAATGTACCTTATTTCTCTCTTCTCTCTTCCTCTGTGCCCTCTGCGCCCTCTGCGGTTAATAAAAAAAATCTCTCATTGACAAATGAAATAACATCAACTTTGATTCGATAAATTATGAAAGTTCATCAACCAGATATCAATGACAGCAACCTGGAACTCTGCAATTTAATCGGCGAAAGAATTGCCGCCAGTCCCCAGCAGCGTATTACTTTTGCTGAATATATGGATTTGGCATTATATCATCCGCAGCACGGTTATTATAATAGCGATCGACAGTCGATCGGCAAACAAGGCGATTTTATCACGTCGTCTCATTGGGGTGCTGATTTTGCGGAGGTTTTGGCAGAGCAGTTTGTGGAAATGTGGGAAATTCTAGGCAAACCTCAAAACTTCGCGATCGTAGAAATGGGCGCTGGGCGGGGAAATTTTGCCGAAAATGTGCTGCAATATCTGCAACTCCAACATCCCGATTTATTTCATATTTTAGAATACATTATTATTGAAGTTTCCCCTGGACTCCAAGCGGAACAGCGGCAAACTTTAGCCGATATTAAGTGTGTTAAGTGGTGTAATTGGGATGAGATAGTTAATAATTCAATAGTCGGTTGTTTTTTTTCTAACGAGTTAGTGGATGCTTTGCCAGTGCATCAATTCATTCTGGAAGAAGGGCAAGTTAGGGAGATTTACGTTGCCGCAGAAACCCCCAAAAATATACAAGAAGAGATAAAATTTGTTGAAGTAATTGGCAAAGTTTCCACCCATAAAATTGCCGAATATTTGGATTTGGTGGGCATCGATTTGTCGGCGAGTGCTTATGGGGATGGTTATCGCAGTGAGGTAAATTTGGCGACTTTGGACTGGATGAGTACAGTTGCTCAAAAGTTGCAGCGGGGATATTTGTTAACTATTGATTACGGCTATCCGGCGCACCGCTATTACAATCCGAGGCGCAGGGAGGGGACGCTACAGTGTTATTATCGCCACCGATATCACAGCAATCCTTATATTAATGTGGGGCGGCAGGATTTGACGGCTCATGTTAATTTTACGGCGCTGGAAAAACAGGGTGAATTGTGCGGTTTGGATGTGGTAGGGTTTACTCAACAGGCTTTGTTTTTGATGGCGTTGGGTTTGGGCGATCGTATTGCTTCTCTATCAACAAATGATGCGGAAGTATTAGATTTGGCAACATTTTTGCGCCGCCGGGAGGCTTTGCATCAGTTAATCGATCCGATGGGTTTGGGGGGTTTTGGGGTTTTGGTGCAGTGTAAGGGGTTGAGGGAGGAGGAAAAGGGGAGAATATTGAAGGGTTTGATGGTGCCTGATTGATTATTCCCGATTGATTATTAACTAATTTAATAGTTGAGATTTTTTGAACCGCAGATCAACGCTGATGTAATTTTGATTGATTCTGCATCTACCCAAATTATTGTCATGCAACCAATACCGGATGATTGAGTTTGCGCGAAGCATACAAAAGAGATGCTCTCAGATCGTCTGCTTCAAGATCGGGCATTTCTTCTAGTATTTGTTCCGCACTCAAACCAGCCACAAATAAGTCCAGTACGTCTGATACCCGAATTCTCATGCCACGAATGCAAGGGCGACCGCCGCACTGTCTAGGATTAACCGTGATTCTTGCGAATAGATCTGACATTAAAGTTAGCTCCTACAACGCTTAGTTATAGTATGAATGAGTGCGACCGTAATTGTCAATAACTGGATTCCCTGGATTATTAACTAATTAAGCTGTACCAATTACTTTTGTCATCACTTAAGCGCACTGACTCAGTGGCGGAAATTCCCATTTTCCCGAATATAAAGTAGATGGCAGCTTTAAACAATAGGCCGCAGGAACCACCTCAATTAACCACCAATTAAACATATCTCGTCTGGCTTCAGTACAACCAGAAATAGCATCGCCGGTAATGGCATCATACAGAATATCTAAGATGGCATTATAGGCTGTTTTTGTATTGAGTGTTTGCAGCAAGCCATAGAAGATATTATAAGCTTCGTCAGTAGCTTGATATTTTCCAATTTTGTTGATATTAGGAAACAACGTATCTGCCCAAGTTTCTGGGATTTCACAACTATCCTTCAGCCAACAAGATACAATTCCTTCAACGATATCAGCCTTGTGTTCTTCAGGAAAGTAATGTTTAATGGTCGGTTTAGCTGCTAATGCTATTCCATAAGCCATATAGACATATCGCTGATGGGATATTTGATTATTAGGCATCCCAAAGGATGTCATTACTTCTACAAAGGCTTCTTCTACATCGCTGTTTCCGCCTCTTTCGTATAAATCGTCATATTTTCTGTCCCAAACCGTCTGAAGTGTTTGCTGTAATTGCTCTGGAATAGTTGAGTTGCTGGGCAATTTAAAATCGGTGTAGTAGCCTATGTCAAACTTGATCATTGACTTTCCCTCCTGATGTATTTTATTTAATCGTAAACCCAGAGCCAGCTAATGTTAAGCTTCCGATCTACCGCCACATTTCAAATTAACGGAAAACTCTGCTCGTACTCCTCTTATTCAGCCCATTTTAATCGTTGTTGAATTGACATCCCCTGCAACTTTTTACTCATTTCATATAAATCCACTTGCGGATAATCCCCCTTAAATAGCGGAATCAAAGACTCAACAACAGCCGCGATTCCCTGCGGTGGCACTGCATTGCCAATCTGCCGCCGCACTTCAGTTGTAGAACCTTCAAAAACAAAATGATCGGGAAATGTTTGTAATCTTGCTCTTTCACGATTTGTCAAAGAACGCGGTTCTAAATAATGATAACCCCAAGTTCCGCCACCGCCACCAGCAATGATTGTAGATGATGGTTTATCTGGATGAATTCGCCGATAAACGTGACTGATCATGCCTTTGACATAGTATGGACTATCCTGGGGAATATCAGAGAAATTGCCTCCCGGTTTAATTCGATTTAAAATTTCAATGGTGCGGGCTTTAATTTTATGATGTTGGTTATTGTCAAGAACTACTTCCACATTTTTGAGTGCTTCGCCCGCAGTTCGATAAGGATTTTTGCGATTTTGACCGTATTCTGGCTGAGGATGCACAAAGTTAAATCCTGTATCCATCCGAATGCCAACTAATAACACTCTTTGCCGAAATTGCGGAACTCCGTAATCAGCAAAGTTGTAGAGTTTAGGTTTAACTAAGTAGCCCGGTGCGATACTTTCAAAGTCAGAAATTATTTGTTTTATTGCTTGATAATTATTCGCACTTAATAAGCCTTTGACATTTTCTGCTACAAAAGCTTTGGGCTTTTTTCTATTGACAAAATCGAGAAAGTATGTATATAAATTGCCTCTGGTTCCTTCAAGTCCGGGCCGCTTCCAAATTAGGGAGAAATCTTGACAGGGGAATCCTCCTATACATATTTCAGCTTCGGGAACTTGTGCAATGTCTATATTTTCTATGCTGTCGTTGATGATGACATCAGCAATGTTTCTGCTGAATGTTTTGCAGGCGTATTTATTGGAGTCGATCGCCCAAACTACCTCAAATCCGGCTTTGTGGAATGGCAAATCCATGCCGCCGCAACCAGAAAATAAGGATATGAGTCGCGGTTTTTTTGTCCAGGCGATCGGCTGGAGACGTTCGATTAACATAGGAGTGTAAAGTTAGCCAAGGGCGGGCTGGATGCCGGCACCACAAGAGTGTCATCATACCAAAACACGATCGAACTCGACTCATCAATTGATATTTCACTCTTCGTCATCTAATTCGATTCCCGCTTGACGCAATTTTTCGGCCAATTTTTCAGCGCGGAGTCGTTCGCGATCGGCTCGTTCTTCCGACCACAACAATAACCCGCCTTCAGCATTCCACCACCTCAACCAACAGCCTGTCCTTCCTTCGTGGGTTCCTTCCCACATACCTAAAAATAGGTCTAATCCCGGTATCCAATAACGTCCGTTTTCATCAGGTTTTTGCAAGTTGTAGTGTTCTGATTCTAAAGCGTAAACTTCTAAATGAGCTGTTTTGGCTCGGAATATGACGTATCGGGGGACTTTGATTACTTGCTCGTAAAAATACCACTTTCCCACCCGCGAGGTAAATTCAACGGAGTATTCTTCTCCATAGGTTTCTGAAAGAAATTCCATCACGATTTGGGGGATGGTTCCTTCTGTGTGTGGCGTGTAACTGCGGCGGACTTGCGAGACATTTTTTGGATTGACGGGTTTCACGTACATCCAATCTGGTGCTTTGCAGATAATGCGCTGTTCGTCGCTGCTTGAACCTGGGAAACTTATTCCTGCACACAAGGCAAAGTTGGAAACAATTAAGGCATCCTGCATTAATTCTGGAAATGCTGTTAGCGGCTGGCGCAAAGCGGCAGCTAATAATGGTTGGCTTTCGTCTTCCACGGGGTCGTCTGGTAGTTGAAAATCTTCTGGTAGTAGCGGCCAGGTGATTGTGAGTTTTGTTTCAGGATTTTTAGTTGCTACAGACATAGTTTATCAGAGGTTAAATGTTTTAATGCTTAAATTATATCTTTTGGTTTTTGGGATTACTGTTAATGGCTTAATGACGAGGCAGAGGCTGTGGATATGCGTTACCGGGCAGAGCCTGGTAACGAGGAAACCGACCGTTTCTTTTGTTTGTATCGAAGTCTAGATCCCCCCTAGCCCCCCTTAATAAGGGGGGGACAAGAAGTGCCGTCAAAGCCCTTGTCAATCAGGGGGAACAAGAGTGCTGTCAAAGTCAACCCCTACTCCCCTTCTTAAGGGGGATTTAGGGGGATCTAGACTGGGCTAAAAGCGAGAGTTCTAAGGGTTGTTAATTTTCTGCTGTAGCTCGTTTGTCATTGCTAGTAGTTCCGATTGGGCGATCGCACTTTGTTCACCACTCGCCAACCACTTCAATTGTACCGTCTCGTTTTCAGCTTCCGCATCTCCCAAAACTAAACACGCAACTGCACCGCTTCTGTCGGCTCTTTTAAACTGTTTCCCGAAAGCACTACCGCTCAAATCTATCTCTACACTAAACCCCGCACTCCGCAATTTTTGTGCTAACAATACCGATTGCTGTTCTGCTTTTTTGCCCCTGGATACCAAATAAAAATCCAACTTCGGCGCGGGCAAAGGTTGCAACTTTTGCAGCAGGATAATTAACCTTTCGATACCCATTGCCCAACCGACTGCTGCCGTATCTGGGCCGCCCAATTCCTTTACTAAACCGTCGTACCTGCCGCCTCCGCAAACTGTGGCTTGCGCTCCCAAATCGTCGGAGATAATTTCAAATGCGGTGTAGGTATAGTAATCTAAACCGCGCACTAATCTCGGATTTAACTGATAGCTAATTCCTAAATTTGTGAGCATAAGCTGCACTTGCTCGAAGTGATCTCGCGATTCCTCTCCCAAATATTCTAAAATGCTCGGCGCACCAGCTACAATTTCTTGAGTGCGCTGATTTTTGCTGTCCAAAATCCGCAGCGGATTGCGATTCAAGCGGTCTTGAGAATCGGCGTCTAATTCGTCTTTGTGCGGTGTAAAATAATCTATTAATGCTTGTCGATAATTTTGTCTGTCTTCCTTATTTCCGACAGAATTAATATCGAGGCGCAAATTTTTTAAACCGAGTGTTTGCAGGATATCACAGGCGATCGCAATTACCTCGACATCCGCACGAGGATTCGCACTCCCCAAGACTTCCACGCCAATTTGATTAAACTGCCGCTGTCTTCCCTCTTGCGCGCGTTCGTAGCGAAACATCGGCCCAGCATACCACAGACGCTGCACGTCACCCGCCGCGTACAAACTGTTTTGAATAAAAGCTCGGACTACTCCGGCGGTGCCTTCTGGACGCAAAGTTGTCGATCGATCGCCCTTATCCTTAAAAGTGTACATTTCTTTGCCCACGACATCGGTAGCTTCTCCGATGCCGCGTTCAAATAAAGATGTCTGTTCAAAAATTGGCGTCCGAATTTCTTGATAAGCCGCTTTTTTCAAAATTGTTCTAGCGACTTCTTCTATATTTTGCCAATATTGAATTTCAGCGGGCAAAATATCCCGCGTTCCCGGTAAAGTTTTAATTGCACTCATTTTGTTAGTCAGTAGTCAGTAGTCATTAGTCATTAGTCCGTAGTCATTAGTTAGCGGTTATTTTTTGGTTTTTGGTTTTTGGTTTTTATTTGCAGGTTTTTTGTTCGTTGTAGGCGCTCGTAATTAATGCCCAATGCCCAATTCCCAATTCCCAATGCCCAATTCCCAATTCCCAATTCCCAATAACTAATGACTTAATAATTCCCAAGCTCCGTAACGATCGCCATAATAAGCCAAAATGCGATCGACCCGCTCGCGACCTGCCAAATCGAACCCTTCAGGATACTGTATCCACAAACCCCCAATTTGGCTGTCACTGTAATCAAACCGCTGCGACTGCTGCGGGATTAAACCGGTTTGCACCCCTTCAACTTGACGCAAATGGGTCGCCACTTCGCGATACACCGCCAGGGGCAATCCAGGGGATTGAATGTGATAGCGGAGTTGTTTTTCTTGTGCCGTTTGCATCATTTCTTTGCCTGTCCCCAACCAGAACCCCTACTTAAGATACTTCTTTATCGATCGGCCGCGGTAAAGGGCAGCAGTTAATATTGTCCAAACATACCTTTCCCCACTGCAACGCCCAGCGTACAAGCGTAACTCGATTGTCAGCGCGCGTCTTGTTCAAGATATTGCTAATGTGGTTGTCAACTGTACGCTTGCTAATCTCTAACTTTTCGGCAATTTTCTCATTAGTCAATCCCGCTGCTACTAACTCTACCACTTGCAATTCTCTGTCCGACAGGGTGACAGGGGTCCCAGAGACAATCCCACTCATAAATTTTTCCTATGTCTGCATATTTACCTATCTACAATTCTAGAGGATGAGGGATCGAGTATGAAGAGAAAATTAAATTTGCTGTGCTACTCTTTCGGGGCCGAAGCACCAACTCGCTTGCACAATCGCAAAAAGTGCAAACCCAGCGCCGAGACAGCATGACCCGCAGGGACTTGCACTGCTGGCACCGGAGGGCGGTGGGTGATCCCTTTACCGGGGCGCATCTGACATCCGGGCCAAACCCGCAGATGTTCGCACGTAAAACAACTGATACGCCCGCACTGCACTTGTGCCTTGAGCGAGTAACTGCCAGTATCAGTAGGTCTGATACTATAGGAGCAGCCATTAAAAAATAGCTTGCAATTTTTCTGGGATGGGTTAAAAATAATTATTGGCCTGTCTACTGCTGGTCTAAAATCTAAAATGTAAAATCTAAAATTGATATGACTTATCCTCGCGTTCTGTGTCTGGGTGAAGTTTTATTTGATTGTTTAGCAGACAAACCAGGAGTATCTCTCGAAGAGGTAGAATCTTGGACGGCATATCCCGGCGGTGCTCCTGCTAATGTTGCCTGTGCTTTGGTTAAATTAGGGACGGCGGCGGGATTTATCGGTGCTGTAGGTGGGGATGAATTGGGAAATTCCCTAGTGCAGGTATTGCAAGAAGTAGGGGTTGATATTGCTGGAGTGCAGCGGCATCCAAGTGCGCCGACGCGGCAAGTTTATGTCTTGCGGAATGAAGCGGGCGATCGATCTTTTGCCGGTTTTGGCGCATTCGATACTGCGGATTTTGCAGACACCCGCCTCCTGGCTGCACAACTACCCGAAGTGCTGTTTGAAAATGCCGAATATTTAGTGCTAGGCACTTTAGAATTAGCTTATCCTGAAAGTCGAGAGGCGATCGCCCGAGCGATCGAGCTAGCAGACCAGTACGACGTTAAAATTATACTGGACATCAATTGGCGTCCCGTGTTTTGGCACAATCCAGACGAAGCAAAAGCGCACATTAGAAAACTCTTAAAAAAAGTTGATTTTGTCAAGTTATCTGAGGAAGAAGCCGAATGGTTGTTTGACACTACCGACGCTGGAGCTATTACCTACCGTCTCGATTCTGTAGAAGGCGTTTTGGTGACTGCAGGCGAGAAAGGTTGCGCTTATTGTATCTCGGAAAATGAAGGAAAAATCCCCGCATTTACAGTAGATGTTGAGGATACAACAGGTGCAGGCGACGCATTTCTGGCTGGTTTTGTGCGACAGTTGTGCAAGCAGGGAATTAAGAATTTAGCAGATCCAAAAATAGCCCAAACAATTGTAACTTATGCCAGTGCGGTAGGTGCGATGACAGCGATGAATCCCGGGGCAATTAGATCTCAACCTACTGGGGCTGAAGTAGAAGCTTTCTTGTATTTGTACAAAAATTAGGGCCGCAAACCTATCAGCCTGGAAACGGAGAGGAGGCTAAATGTGGGGGAGCATCTCACTTTTGCAGCAAAGCTAGAAATTGGAGTTAGGAGTCAGGAGTCAGGAGCCAGGAGAAAAGAGGAAGAAGGAAGGAGCCAGAAGAAGTGTTTTTACAAATATGAGATGCTCCCAAATGTGGTTCAGAAACTCGGTTAATCAGAAAAAATATCTTATACTAAATCCGCCTTAAAAAACCTCGATCGGACTAGGGGATTGAAATCGGGACTACACAAACTCTCCTCCTAGCTGAGAGGGACTAAGAAATAAAGAGGTATTTAAGTTAAGCCAGATTTTGTATTAGAGGTTTTATTGTGGGGCAATTAACCCCACATCAGATGATTTCTAATTTGGCGCAAGATTACCTCTAGTGGTTGCGAAGCATCTATGATAAGTGCATCTTCAGGTTCTTCGAGACTGCCTAACTGACTTAACAGCAAGTCTGCTTTCATGTAGTGATTTTCGCGATTTTTTAACCTTGTGGCTAATAGCTGAAAAGAAGCTTTTAGATAAACTATCTTCATTCGCTTTTGGTCGCGGGAGAGCATTTCGCGGTAAGATGCTTTTAAAGCAGAACAAGCCAAAACCACATTTTTATTTTCTAACAGCCACCTGTCTATTGCAGCTTGCAATGCTAATAGCCAAGGAAGGCGATCCGCATCTTCTAAAGGAATGCCCCGACTCATTTTCTCGATATTAGCTGATGGGTGAAAATCGTCGGCATCGCTGAAATCCCAGTTGAGGGATTGCGCCAGCAACTTGCCAACAGTAGTTTTGCCAGAACCTGAAACTCCCATCACGATCGTAATCATTTTTTTAAAGCTGATTCCCAACATACAATGCTATCAAGCTTTGGCTCTAACAAACTATCTGTTGCAGTTAATTTTTTCTGGTGCTCGTTGTGGTAAGATAGGGCCCACCTAACAACAAACTTAACAAAATGTCACCTATAAAACGTTATGTAGCTGAGTGCCTAGGTACTTTCTGGCTAGTTTTCGGAGGCTGCGGCAGTGCGGTGCTAGCGGCAGTGTTTACCATCGATGCGGCAAAAATCTCGGCAGAGGCTGTATTTCCTGTAGGGATCGGATTGGTAGGTGTTTCTCTGGCCTTTGGCTTGACAGTAATGACAATGGCTTACGCGATTGGTCACATTTCCGGATGCCACCTCAATCCCGCCGTCTCCTTTGGTCTATTTGTCGCCAAACGCTTCTCATCGCGAGAACTTCTCCCATACATTATTTCTCAAGTGATTGGCGGTATACTAGGAGCCTTTGTCCTGTATTTAATTGCCAGCGGTAAGCCTGGATTTGATATCGGCGGCTTTGCAGCTAACGGTTACGCCGAAAACTCTCCGGGCAATTATTCAATGGTGTCTGCTTTCCTGGCTGAGTTTGTCCTCACATTCATGTTTTTGATTGTGATTTTGGGTGCTACTGATGCGAGAGCTCCCAAAGGTTTTGCGCCGGTGCCGATCGGTTTTGCATTGACACTAATTCACTTAATTGGTATTCCTGTCACCAATTTGTCAGTTAATCCCGCACGCAGCACTGCCCCAGCATTGATACTAGCTATTTTTGGTGGTAAGGTTTGGGCGATCGCACAGTTGTGGCTGTTCTGGTTAGCACCAATTTTGGGCGCTGTAGCAGCCGGATATCTCTATTCATCATTTTTCGAGGAACCTAAAGTCGATTAACTCAAAGTAAATGTAAGGTATTCAGTGCGTACCTTAGATTTACTTTGAGTTAAGAATAATTGTTGGCAATTCTTGTCGAGTTTTTACATTAACTATCTCTTTCCCAACACGGGGTTTGCTGATATTAACCCGGACAAAATCGCTAAGCTGTAGCGCATTTGAATTGTATATTCAGGGCGCGCGGGACACCGCACTCATGGTTTGATTTTTTTTGACATAGAATTTAAATGCCGCAACAGCTTGCGACCAAGACAAATGGAAAAATAATCTTTACTTTTGACCGACTCATTTATAGCAATTTGCTGGCAGAAATATCTCCAAAGGCGATCGAAACCCCAGAAGAATACGATCGCCTCCTGGCAGTTGCAGAAAGGCTAACATTTGCTAAACACCTGACTCCAGAGGAGAAGGCTTTATTTAATCGAAAGGTATGCAGCGCACACCTTTCATCAACTACTATCTAACGCAGGAATTCGCGCGGATCGGTGACGTGCCCAGTCAGCGCAGAAGCCGCCGCCGTGTAAGGCGAAGCTAGATAAACTTGCGCTTCTTTATTCCCCATCCGGCCGGGGAAATTGCGGTTAGTTGTAGACACGCAAATTTCGGGTTCGTTCATCCGCCCAAAAGTATCTTTCGGGCCGCCCAAACAAGCGGCGCAAGAAGGCGCTGCTGGTTCGATGCAGCCTGCAGCTAAGAAGATTTCCGAAAGCGTTTGACCTTCGTATTTGGTGACAAACAAATCTTCGTAAACTTTCTGAGTTGCTGGTACTAAATAAGTCGGAACTTTGACTTGATTTCCTTTGAGAATGCGGGCGGCATTCAGAAAGTCGGAGGTTTTGCCGCCGGTGCAGGAACCGATGTAAACTCGATCGATCTTGACATCGCGGCAGTTGCGGGCTAAGTCGCGGTTGTCGGGAGAGTGGGGTTTGGCGACGACTGGTTCTAATTTGCTGACATCGTAGGTGCGATCGCTATAAAATTTAGCATCCCCATCGCTGTAAAATGAATCGAAGGGTTTGTCAGTCCGAGAAGTAACGTAATCAAATGTAGTTTTGTCGGGCGCAACCGTGCCGTTTTTACCACCAGCTTCAATCACCATATTGCACAGCGTCATCCGTTCTTCCATCGTCAAACGTTCCACTGTATCGCCCGCAAATTCCATTGTCCGGTAGTTAGCACCGGCAACGCTAATATCACCAATAATCTGCAAAATCAGGTCTTTTGCTAACAAATAATCCGGCAGTTCACCGTTGAACACAAAGCGCATGGTTGCGGGAACTTTGATTAACAGTTTGCCGGTTCCCATGATAAAAGCCGCGTCTGTATTGCCGATACCGGTGGCAAATTGTCCGAAAGCGCCGGCATTGCAGGTGTGGGAATCTGTGCCGAAGAGCACTTCGCCGGGCCGGGTGTGGCCTTCTTGGGCTAGCGCGATGTGGCAAACTCCCTTGTAGTCGGGATTTGCTTTGAAGTCCGATCGATCCGTGATGTCGTAAAAGTATTTTATCCCTTGTTCTTGGGCAAAATCGCGGAGAATATCGACGTTGCGGTTAGCGCGTTCGTCGTTGGTGAAAATGTAGTGGTCGGGAATGAGGACAATTTTGTCTGGGTTCCAGACTTTAGCATTCTCACCGAATTCGCGTTTGAAAACGCCGATGGTGCCGGGCCCGCAGACATCGTGGGTCATCAACACGTCTGTTTCTACCCAGATATTTTCTCCGGGATCAACTTTAGTGCGGCCTGATGCTTTGGCTAAGATTTTTTCGGTCAGGGTCATTCCCATAGTGCGATCGCTCTTTTTTATTAGATGCTACAAGTGTATTGTAAGCGAAACATTATATTATAATAGAAATTATCAGGTCTCAAAGATGGGGAGTAATGACGATGACCTTGCTGACGTTACCCCTAAAAGTTAATCTCGATCGCGTTCAATTTACCGATGAGCAGTTTGATCAACTCTGTCTCAGTAATCCTGAATTGACCATTGAGCGCGATGCTGAAGGAAGGTTAATTTTAATGTCTCCAGTTGGTGGGGATAGCGATAGTCGCGAGATGGATCTCGGCGGTGAAGTTTTTATTTGGAATCGCCAAACCCAACTAGGTAAGGTGTTTAGTTCTTCCACGTTATTCAAATTGCCCGGTGGAGGATCTGGTTCTCCTGATGTAGCATGGGTGGAATTGTCTCGCTGGGAAGCACTCACTGCAGAACCACGACAGAAATTTCCCCCCATAGCGCCGGATTTTGTCATTGAACTACGCTCGCGATCGGATAATCTGTAAACCTTACAAGATACAGCGTATTCCAGGTTTATGAAGTACACCTGGAATACGCTATAAGACGATCGCCTCCTCACACATCAAGCTTTGCCAATCCCAAATAGCGCACACCTTCCGGCGTCACCTCAAACCGACAGGGCAAAACCTCTACACCTTCACTAATCGCCTGTCTGAACAATTCTCCATAAGTGCGATCGGCACTATCCCCAGGAGCAAAATTAGTACAATCTCCGCGATTAATAAAATACAGCATTACAGCCCTCGAACCCTGCCGCACCACTTCTATCAATTCTCTCAAATGTTTCTGTCCCCTCTCCGTCACTGTATCGGGAAATAAAGCCAACTCCTCTTTTACCCAAGTTGTATTTTTCACTTCCAGAAAAATCGGTTTTTCCTCACCAGTTAGCCAAAAATCCACTCTACTTTTTTTATCAGTGCCGTAAACAACCTCCGGTTGAATTAAACTGTAATTGCCCAACTCTGGAAACAATTTCAATTCCAAAGCTAATTTAACTACTCGATTTGGCAGCCCAGTATTAACTCCCACCCAAGTTGGCACTGTGTCGCAAACTTTAATTAATTCCCAAGTATAAGCTAACTTGCGTTTAGGATTGTCGCTGGGAGATACTAGCACTGGATTTCCCGGAATATAAACACCAGTCATCGGGCCAGTATTCGGACAGTGCGCGGTGATTATTTCTCCCGAATCTAGTTCAATTTCCGCAAAAAATCGCTTGTAACGTTTGATTAGAATTCCGGGTAAAAGAGGAGGATATTTGTAAATTAAGCCAGTCATGCGATTTTAGATTTTAGATTTTAGAGTTTAGATTCTCGATTAAACTATAACCGAATACCGGGGTTCGCACTTTTGAAATAAGTATGGGAGCTAACACAATCAGTCATCAGTAATCAACTATATGTTATTTATCTACTTTTATGAACTCATTTGTTTCATCATTTTTAGATTGTAGATTGTAGATTGTAGATTTTAGATTGACGCATCATAGCACGAAACGGCGGTTTGTAGTTAGGACGAATAGTCCCGATCGATTATTGAATTTCCGCAAGTCAGTAATATCGATAAAATTGGTATCAGCGCAATTCCCCCTAGAAGTTTTATGAGTTCGTGATATGATTCTCCCGATTCGCGATTAAAATAAGTGAATCCTTTTAGCAATAGCGTTTGTAACCATTTGTGTCCCAATTACAGAAGCCCTCTCGTTCCCTCGCAGGGATTGCCGGCATTGTCGCAGTCGCCACTCTAATTAGCAAAGTCTTTGGATTGGTGCGCCAAATTGCGATCGCCGCAGCCTTTGGAGTCGGTGTCGCCGTCGATGCCTACAACTATGCCTACGTCATCCCCGGTTTCTTATTTATTTTGCTGGGAGGGATTAACGGGCCATTTCACAGCGCCATAGTCAGTGTTTTAGCCCGCCGGGATAAAAAAGAAGCAGCACCCTTAGTCGAGACTATCACCACCTTAGTCGGGGGCTTGTTGCTGTTGGTGACGATCGCTTTAATTATTTTTGCCGATCCGCTGATCGATTTGGTGGCACCGGGATTAAATAGAACAGCAGAAGGCTTACAAATTAAAGCAATTGCCGTGCAGCAGTTTCGGATTATGGCACCGATGGCATTACTTTCAGGCTTGATCGGCATTGGTTTCGGCACTCTCAACGCCGCCGATATGTACTGGTTGCCATCCATTAGCCCTTTATTTTCCAGCGTTGCACTTGTCGGCGGTTTGGGGATTCTCGCAATGCAACTCGGAGACAAAATTATTCAGCCAGAATTCGCACTAATTGGCGGCTTAGTGTTAGCTTGGGGAACTTTAGCGGGCGCAGTTTTGCAGTGGTTGGTGCAACTGGTGGCGCAGTGGCGCGCCGGCTTGGGAACATTGCGCTTGCGGTTTAATTTTAAACGGCCGGGAGTGCAAGAAGTAATTAAGGTGATGGTTCCTGCGACCTTATCATCAGGAATGCTGCAAATTAATGTTTATACTGACCTATTTTTCGCATCCTACATCCCTCAAGCTGCCTCTGCGATGGGTTACAGTGGGTTGTTAGTTATGACGCCTTTAGGCATTATTTCTAATGTAATTTTAGTGCCATTTCTACCCATATTTTCTCGCCTCACCGATCCGAGAGATTGGCCGGAATTAAAAGCTCGAATTCGTCAATCTTTAATTTTGACGGCCCTTACGATGCTGCCTCTGAGCGCTTTAATGGTAACACTTGCCGGGCCGATCGTCCGCGTGGTTTACGAACGCTATGCTTTCGATCGAGAGGCCTCGCTGTTTGTCACGCCGATATTGATGGCTTACAGTATTGGAATGTTTGTGTATTTGGGACGCGACGTTTTGGTACGGGTATTTTACGCTTTGGGAGACGGAGAAACCCCTTTTCGCATCAGTATTATCAATATCTTTTTAAACGGTCTTTTGGATTATTTGTTAGTAGGAGCTTTTGGCGCGCCCGGATTAGTTTTGGCGACGGTGGGAGTGAATCTTATTTCGATGATTATGCTTTTGTACTGTTTAAATAAAAAGCTGGGTGGCCTGCCTTGGGGGGAGTGGAGTTTGCCTTTTCTGGGGTTAACTTCGGGCAGTTCTCTAACTGCTTTCGTTACCTTGGCTACTCTGCAAGCGTGTCAAAGAGTTTTGGGTACTGAAGGTTTGGTAATTCAATTAGTGCAGTTGAGTGTGGCAAGTTTTGTAGGGTTAGGGGTTTTTGCCCTGTTTGTCAGTCAGATGAAGTTGCCGGAAGTTGATATGTTTGTCGATCGCATTCGCGGCCGTTTTCGCAAATAAATATCGGAAATTTGCGGCAGATTCAAGGAATCAACAAAAGTGCGAGATCCCTTAAGTAGACAAAATACCACAAAGGGCGATCGTCCTTAAATCCAAATCAACACTCATCCGCATCCCTCTGCGTATATCCGCCGACACCTGCGGTAAAAATTCCAGAGTAATTAACAAAGGCGATGTCTAGATTGTAAAGATATCGTCAACCTTAATGCGGTTTGGCAAAATAGCCAATACAAATCTGCTAAAAAAAATAATCCCTCATACCCACAGCGTCAGAGGGATATCTAAATTATGTCCTCATGGCAAAGATCCGACTTTTCCGACTTTAAGATCCGACTTTTCCGACTTTACAGAGGCAGGGGCCCGAAGCAACGATAGAGATAGGGAAAGCCAACCCACGATCTCTAGATTGTAAAGATATCGTAAACCAGAAGTGTTGTGTTGCCAAGTGTTAAATAAAAGTATGCTATAAAAATATGTCTTTAGTATGATATATTAAATTTGCATCTATGTTATATACATTCATTCCCACGCGAAGCCAGTGAGAGCCCACTTCATATCAGGACTACCCCGCTCAGGCTCTACTTTACTGGCTGCACTACTACGACAAAATGCCCGGTTTCACAGCGCTATGACTTCCCCTATTGGGGGCGCAAGTCGATCGAATGCTGTCAGCCGTGACCCAAAACAATCAGTGTTCCGTGTTTATTTCCCCTGAACTAAAACCGACGCTGATTATGAGTATCTTTTCGGCTGACTACCAGCCACAAGCGGAAAAAGAAGCGATCGGGGACACCAATCGCCTGTGATGCAGCAAACTGTCATTAATCCTGGCACTATTTCCCGAAGCCAAAGTGATGTTCTGTATCAGAAACCTCGCTTGAATTATGGACAGCATTGAGTTACTAATTCGCGGTAACGCCTTGGATGTTTCCAGGTTATTCAATCCTCCAGCGGAACGGGCTAACAATTTTACCGCCCGATTTATTTAAGCAAGAGAACTAATAAGCTGTTCGGCATTTAAAGGACTTGCGTAAGGTGCGTCAGCATCTAAGGTTTTCCGTTTCAGCGTAAGGGTTCTAGCTGACGCACCCTACTAGCCTCGTTACTGGTTTAAATGCTCCACAGCTTAAATTCTTCAGTCCTCATAGCGAGCACTTAAGATTTGAGGCGGGGGTTTCAACCCCGGCCGGACTTGGATGTAAACAATATATAGATATTAAGGATGTCAGGAATTATGAACCTACCAATCGCGAACAAGCAAATTATTTTCGTTGACTCCTCTGTACAAGATTATCAAAGCCTGATCCAAGGCATCGATCCCGCTCAAATTGTGATTTTAAATGAAAATTCCAGCGCGATCGACCAAATTACAAACGCCTTAGCCACTCAAAAAGATATTGAAGCAGTTCATATAGTTTCTCACGGCAGCGAAGGCAGTTTAAAACTCGGTGCAGACGTACTCAATGACAATAACCTAGAAACTTTCAGCACTCAGATAAAACAGTGGGGAAATGCCCTGACAGCAAATGGCGATATCCTACTTTATGGCTGCGATGTAGCAGCCGGAGAAGTTGGAGAAAACTTCGTAAAGCGCTTGAGTGAAATAACCGGGGCGGATGTGGCAGCATCTACCAATAAGACGGGGAATGCAGCACTAGGGGGCGACTGGGAACTGGAGGTAAACATCGGCAACATTGAGACTCCCATAGCTTTTCAGCCACAAGAAGCACAGAAGTATGACGGGGTACTTGGCACGTTTACCGTGACGAACACCAACGACAGTGGAGCTGGGTCATTGCGCGACGCGATCGCCCAAGCCAACACCCAGACCGGTGCAGACACCATTATTTTCGATCCCAGTGTATTTAACACCTCCCAAACCATCCGCCTCAATTCGCAACTAATCGTCGATGACAGTGTGAGCATCCAGGGGACTGGGCTGAACCTCGTGAAGATTAGCGGGGATGCCAATAATAATGGCATTAATGACAACGGTGATGTGCGCCTGTTCTTTGTCAACCAAGGCACAGTAAGTTTTAGCGACCTCACCCTACAGGGCGGGCGGGGCAAAGGTGGCAATGGTGCTGCTGGCGGTGGTGGTGGACTAGGGGCTGGTGGTGCATTATTTATCAATGGCAACGGAACTTCACTGCCCGCTCAAGTGACCATCAATAATGTTAGCTTTACCCAGAACCAGGCAGTAGGCGGTAATGGAGGCGCTTCTAATGGTGGTGGGGGTGGTGGCGGCTTCGGCGGAGTCGGTGGCTCTGGTGCCTACCAACCCGGTGGTGGGGGTGGCGGCGGCGGACTTAGTGACATTGGGACTAATGGCACCACTGGTGGGGGTACCGGTGGTGGCAGTAGCTTCTTTGGTAACACCGGCGGCACGGGCGGCACAACCAGCAATAGTGGAGTTGCTAGCAACGGAGGGTTCGGTGGCGGTGGCGGCGGTGGCCTCAGTGCTGTCAGTGCTAATGGTACCAACGGCGGTCAAGGAGGTGACTTTGGTGGCGGCGGTGCCGGTGGTGCTAGCCAGTTTAGCGGGGTATCGGGTCAAGGCGGTTATGGAGGATTCGGTGGGGGTGGTGGTAATGCGGGCATTGCTGCTAACGGTTCTACCCAGGGCCTTGGTGGTAATGGTGGCTTTGGTGGTGGTGGTGGTAGCGGGAATACCGGCGGTGGCTTAGGAGGCAGTTTGGGCGGCAATGGTTACGACGCTGGTGGTGGCGGCGGAGCTGGATTAGGCGGAGCCATCTTCATCCGCAATGGTTCTCTGGTGCTAACGAATGCCACGTTTAATAACAACAGCGCCACTGGAGGTGCGGGCGGATTTAGCGCTCAGCTCGGTCAGGCCAAAAGCGGTGCTATTTTCGTGAACGCTGGTGCAACGGTAACAGCATCAGGAGTGACGTACAGTAGTAATTCTGCCACAAATGCCAGTACCACTGCTACTGATAATAGTAATACCTATGGAACGATTACCGTAGCTGACACCACACCGCCGACAGCCGCCAGTTTCACCCCCGCCGATAACGCCACCAGTGTTGCAGTTACAGCTAATTTAGTCGTCACATTGAGTGAAGCCGTACAGAAAGGCATCGGCAATATTGTCATCAAGAAAGTCTCCGATAACTCAGTTGTAGAAACCATTGATGTCGCTTCAGCAAATGTCACAGTTAGTGGTAGTACCGCCACAATTAATCCAACTCTTGATTTAGTTAACGGTACTGATTACTACGTTGAAATTGCCAGCGGTGCGATTAAAGACTTAGCAGGTAACAATTATGCCGGTACTACAGGCGCAACTGCTTGGAATTTCACCACCGTAGCTGACACCACACCGCCGACAGCCGCCAGTTTCACCCCCGCCGATAACGCCACCAGTGTTGCAGTTACAGCTAATTTAGTCGTCACATTGAGTGAAGCCGTACAGAAAGGCATCGGCAATATTGTCATCAAGAAAGTCTCCGATAACTCAGTTGTAGAAACCATTGATGTCACCTCAGCCAATGTCACAGTTACTGGCAGTAGCGTCACCATTAATCCCACAGCAAATTTAGTTGAGGGTACAGATTACTACGTTGAAATTGCCGCTGGTGCAATTAAAGACTTAGCAGGTAACAATTATGCCGGCACTACAGGTGCAGCCACTTGGAATTTCAGCACCGTAGCTGACACCACAGCGCCGACTGCCGCCACTTTCACCCCCCTAGATAACGCCACCGGTGTTGCAATTGCTGCTGATTTAGTCGTCACCTTGAGTGAAGCCGTACAAAAAGGCACTGGCAATATTGTCATCAAGAAAGTCTCCGACAACTCAGTTGTAGAAACCATTGATGTCACCTCAGCCAATGTCACAGTTACTGGCAGTAGCGTCACCATTAATCCCACAGCAAATTTAGTTGAGGGTACAGATTACTACGTTGAAATTGCCGCTGGTGCAATTAAAGACTTAGCAGGTAACAATTATGCCGGCCTTGTAGACCCAACTGCTTGGAATTTCAGCACCGTAGCTGACACCACACCACCGACAGCCGCCAGTTTCACCCCTGCAGACAACGCCACTAATATTGCAGTTGCTGCTGATTTAGTCGTCACCTTGAGTGAAGCCGTACAAAAAGGCACTGGCAATATTGTCATCAAGAAAGTCTCCGACAACTCAGTTGTTGAAACTATTGATGTCACCTCAGCTAATGTCACAGTTACTGGCAGTAGCGTCACCATTAATCCCACAGCAAATTTAGTTGAGGGTACAGATTACTACGTTGAAATTGCCGCTGGTGCAATTAAAGACTTAGCAGGTAACAATTATGCCGGCACTACAGGTGCAGCCACTTGGAATTTCAGCACCGTAGCTGACACCACAGCCCCCACAGCCGCCAGTTTCACCCCCGCTGATAACGCCACTAATATTGCAGTTGCTGCTGATTTAGTCGTCACCTTGAGTGAAGCCGTACAAAAAGGCACTGGCAATATTGTCATCAAGAAAGTCTCTGACAACTCCGTCGTTGAAACTATTGATGTCACCTCAGCCAACGTCACCGTCAGTGGTTCTACTGTCACCATTAATCCTACCGCTGACCTCGCACCAAGTACCGAATACTATGTAGAAATTGCTAGCGGGGCGATTAAAGAATCGGCTGGTAACAATTATGCCGGGATTACAGGGCCAACCAGTTGGAACTTCAGAACCCTCACCGCTTCCACGCTGCCGATTCCTCCCATCCCGCAATTAACCCAAAACGGTAGTGCTAATACCAATCATCAGGGACAGAGCTTCACAGCTTCTGAGAATGGAACAATTAGCGAGATTGCGGTTTATACCGGAGGTGCTTTTA
>NZ_JAUBTU010000204.1:0-1080 GCF_036705085.1 Microcoleus sp. B6-A1 | reverse complement strand
CCTGAAATCGGATGCACCGGCCCTTACTACAGTTACCGCTGGATGGAAGGAAAGCGGCAGCGCGCCAAATACTGTCCAGGGAGCAAATGTCCGGCAGTCCGCGAAGCCTTGAGGCGCGGCAAACCAATTAGTAAAATCTTAGAAATTATCAACCAATGAAAATCTCAGAACTGCAAACTCGCTACGGTCTAGCCAGCAAACAATCTGTGTACGATCGCATGAAGGCACTGCAAATCAATCCAGTCAGCCGCGGTGAAATATCCAGTCACGCACTGGACGAACTGGACAAACTGGACAAGTTCATGAAAAGCAATCCAGGAGCCAAAATCTGGGAGTTTCCAAGGGATACAGAATCTTTGTCTAGTGGACAACTAGACAATTCCACTAGACAACTAGACAAACCAACTGGACAACTGGACAACTTCAATGAAGTCCTGCAATTGGTAGAAGCGATCGCCCGTCACTTTGCCGCCAGTCAAGACCCGCTGGCAAACTACAAAGCGCTAGAATATGCTGCCAACCACATAATCTTATTGCCCACTTCCAAAATCAAAAAACTGACAGGGGCAAAGCCTAGCAAAAGTCAATTTCAGCAAGGGACTTTTGTCTTTACCAAAACAGACATGAAAATCGGGCGAGAGACAGCTTGGAGGGTTCAAATGACAGCTAACGCATTCAGAGATGCAATGAAACACAAAACCGCAGGGAATACCCGCTGGTTAGATCCTTAAGGATCAGACCCATCATCACAAATGTCCCTACAACAAACTCTGCAATAACAGCTAGTAACGGCGCTGGTAAAACTTCAAAGCGCAAGCTAAGCAACGAGCTTGATAGCGATAAAAATCCCGTTCGCGCTTTAGCCGCGCAATCCGTTGAAACAAGACACGGATAAAATATTGCCTTTTCATACAAAATATAAAACTAAATCTGACATATTATCACCTCTAGTGACTATATGTCAACTTCTTTAGGTTATACCGGGTATTACTCCCCCCGGTTGGCCTGCGGCGCCCTTAATTCTAGTCGGCGCGGCCGGGAGGGCGGGCCATAACCCGGCTCCCCCCCCGGCCCACGTTC
>NZ_JAUBTU010000157.1:0-6753 GCF_036705085.1 Microcoleus sp. B6-A1 | reverse complement strand
TGGCGATCGCGGGGAAAATCTGCGAGGCGCTGTGGGTGAAGACGGCCAGCAAGACTGTATTAATGGTGGCAGTGGCGATGACTTGTTATACGGTAATGAAGGTCAAGATAGTCTCAATGGTGATGATGGTAATGACACTATTTACGGAGGGAAAGATAGCGATATTCTCAATGGGGGTGTTGGGGATGACTGGCTGTTTGGTGATGGGGGAGATGATACTTTGATTGGGGGTACTGGGAATGATCGCTTTGTGTTAAGCGCTAATAGTGGTATTGATACAGTCCTCAATTTTTCCGTAGGAACTGATAAGTTTGTCCTGGCTGGTGGCTTGAGTTTTGAGGCTTTGCAAATTAACCCGACGGGGAATGCCACACTGCTACAAGTTGCTGCGACTGGCGAGGTTTTGGCTCAGGTTTTTGGCGCTGATAATTCTCTGACTTCTCCGAATTTTTTGACTCTGGCTCGTTAAGACCAAAGCGCATTAAATTCGCTGCATTTTTCCTAAAATTATAGCAACTCGGTTTGTTGAATAAACCGAGTTTTTAATTGGCGCTAAAAAAATATTAAGCCGATGAATTATTGCTGATTCGACTTGCTGACGACCCTGAAATTGGTTGTTGGTGAATCATTCATTCTTGACAAAAGCCAGAAAACGAAGTTGATAACTACAAAATTTATAACCATTTTTTGAGTGAAGCATAGATTATCTGACATTCGGTTGATTGATAGTCCTAAAATTGGTTTTTGATAAAGAATCAAGTCTGAGTAAAAATCGGAAAGCTAAGCTTTATTTACTACAAACACGAATGATTGTCAACTGCATTTAGGTAAAAAAATATCGAATTAAAAGGTATATTTTCGTAGATTGCGATCATTTTTTTCATCATAAAATAATTTAGAACTACGTCTAAATTGGCTAAAAAACCCCTGATTTACCAGGTAAATACAGCTAACTGCTACTTTAGGAAGATGTCGCGCAAAAAAAAATCGAAGTAAATAGAACTTGTTAAGTATGCGAAGTCGAGAAATTAGTAATTAGAGATTTCCATTAGCAATTAACAATAATATCTACCACTGAAGATTGACAATTAACAAATCAAGGAGCTATCTAACTCATGAAAAATTTATGGTGCAACTACTCTTCGCCAATTCACAAATCAAGTTGCGATCGCCGCGACACGGACTGCATAAAAGTTTCTTTGATTGGGGCGCCGTTAGTCAGCGATCGGGCGAGCTATATTTCCTGTTTAACAAAAGCGAGTCGGGGCGTCAAGACTAAACATAAAAAACATTTAGTTTGCATCGATCCGAGGGTAGAGAATTATCAGCATCTTGCCAGCGGAGTCAAACCGGGGACAGAGATAATTGTCCTCGATCAAACTCTGGACGGAGTAGAACAAATTACCGAGATTCTCGCTAAACGCAGCTTAATTGCCAGCCTTCAGATAGTTGCTCACGGCAATGAAGCTTCCGTGCAATTGGGATCAAGTGTACTGAAGGATGAAAACTTACCAAAGTACGATCGGCATTTGCAGCAGTGGCGAAATGCCTTAAGCGAAAAAGCCGATATTTTATTATTAGCGTGTAAGGTTGGGGCTGGAAAATCAGGGATTGCTTTCGTGCGGAAGCTGAGAGAATTAACAGGCGCAAATATAGCGGCTTCCAACAATCTAATTGGCAGTACAAAATTAGGAGGAAACTGGCAATTAAATGTTACAGCAGGACAAGTAAAAACCGCAATAGCCTTTGAAACAAAAACCCAGGAAACTTACAGCGCTGTCCTCATTAATTTAGTGGACGAAAGTTTTCAAGACGCACGTCTAATCGGGCCTTGGATCTCTGGCGTTACTGGCACGTCAGACGCTCCCGCATTAACAGCAGGAACCGGAACGGAGAGTTTTCCGGGTTTGAACATAGACCCGGTAGGCAGCGGGGCGTTGAGATTAACTACAAGAACTTTTGACCAATCTACTTTTGTCATCTATAACAGTCAGGTTCCCGTCAACAGCGGTCTTAACATTGTCTTCGATATATTTGCCTACAACGGCACAGCACGTCCGAATTTACCAGGGCGGACAGGGGACGGCATAAGTTTCTTTTTAATTGACGGTACGGTGACGCCAACACAAGCTGGAGGCTATGGAGGTTCTCTCGGCTACGCGCAAAATAGAGATACAAATCAGTCCGGTTTACGGGGAGGTTATTTAGGAATTGGATTGGATGAATTCGGAAATTTCTCAACTGAAACTCAAGGGCGTGTAGGCGGAATTCCGGGGGGGCGTAGAGCAGATTCGGTAACGCTTCGAGGTAGCGAAGTTAGGCAATATCAATTTTTAACTTCTACGTTTGTGCCGCAGGGAATAGATAATATTCCCGATACCGTAAATCCTCTGCCACCAAACGGGCCGACCAACACCATTACTAGCAGCCGCGAAGCAGCCAGAAGAAGAGTTCAAATTATTTTGGAACCCCCCAATTCTGCAACGCCAAACCGTCTCACTGTTAACTTTGACCTCGACAGTGATGGTTCGTTTACAGATGTGGGCGAGACTATTATCGACATTGACAATTTAGAGGAGATAAATGGGCCAATCCCGGCAACATTCAAATTTGGTTTTGCTGGTTCAACGGGAGACGCAACAAATATTCACGACATTCGCACTTTGTCGATCCAAACTATAGACGTGCCGCTTACTACAGCAGATGTTGCCTCAACGAAAACAGGCCCGGCGGCAGCGGCACCGGGCAGCGCCATTACTTACACAATTACGACAGTAAATAACGGCCCGAACGACGCCGAAAACGTGGTGATTGAAGATAGATTGCCCGTCGGGGCAGTATTAACTAGTGCTCCGGGCGGCGGCACTTTCAACCCGACAACGAGACTGGTCACCTGGCCAACTATTCCGAATTTACCTTTTGGGGCTACCACCACCCGCACCGTAACTGTTACCGCCCCAACTACACTTGGCCCTATTACCAACAGTGTATTCAGCAGCAGCAGCACGATCGATCCCGTACCCGCCAACAACAGCGGCAGCAGCCCGTCGGCAAGAGTCACCACCACTATCACGAACGATATTGCCGATGTAGTGACGGTCAAAAGCGGGCCCCCTACTGCGGCGGCGGGATCGACAGTCACCTACACAATTACGGCCACTAACAGTGGGCCGAGTGCGGCAACCAATGTGGCGATCGCCGACACCATTGTTCCGGGCTTAACAGGAGTCAGCGTGTCGGAGGGCGGAAGTTACAACGCAACTACAGGTATTGTGACTTGGACGGCGATCGCATCCCTAGCCAGGGCCGCCAGCGCCAACAGAACCGTCAGTTTCGCAGTTCCCGCCACCGGTGGCACCGTCGCCAACACTGCTAGCAGCACCTCAACGAGTCCAGACCCCAATCCTGCCAACAACAACGGCACCAGCCCTCAAGCGCGAGTTACCACTGCTATCACCCAGAGTGCCGATGTAGAGACGGTCAAAACCGGGCCGGCTACTGCGATCGCGGGTTCGACTGTCACCTACACAATTACGGCCACTAACAGTGGGCCGAGTGCGGCAACCAATGTGGCGATCGCCGACACCATTGTTCCGGGCTTAACAGGAGTCAGCGTCTCGGAGGGCGGAAGTTACAACGCAACTACAGGTATTGTGACTTGGACGGCGATCCCATCCCTAGCCAGGGCCGCCAGCGCCAACAGAACCGTCAGTTTCGCAGTTCCCGCCACCGGTGGCACCGTCGCCAACACTGCTAGCAGCATCTCAACGAGTCCAGACCCCAATCCTGCCAACAACAACGGCAGCAGCCCATCGGCAAGAGTTACCACCACTATCACCGATAGCGCCGATGTAGTTACGCTCAAAACCGGGCCGGCTAATGCGATCGGCGGATCGACAGTCACCTACACCATTCTCACCGAAAACAGAGGACCCAGTACCGCCACCAACATCACCGTTACAGACACCATCGTTCCCGGTTTAACGGGGGTCACAGCATCTAACGGAGGTGTTTACAACCCAGCCACAGGCATTGTCAGTTTTCCGCCCATTGCCAGCTTAGCTGACGGCTTGACCGTCAGCCGGACTGTCAGATTCCCAGCCCCGGCGACCGGCACTGTCAGCAACACGGCAAGAAGTACCTCAACCACTAATGACCCAAATCCCGGCAACAACAACGGCCGCGAGCCCGGCGCAACTGTTACCACCAGCATCGCCACTGCCCCAACTCCGACTCCCCCACCCGCACCGACTCCGACTCCGACTCCCGCCAACCAACCACCGATAGCTAGCAACGTCAACCTCGAAATCGCCCCCAGCAGCACTGTAGCGATCGCAGGACTCGGAGGAAGCGACCCCGACGGCTCGATCGAATCCTTCACCATCAACACCGTCCCACCAGCAAATGAAGGGCTGATATTTTTAGGCAATCCCGATACTGGCGGTACTATTGTCACCCCGGGTCAAATTCTGACACCTGCTGAGATTAACCAATTATTTTTCCAATCGACAGGCAACTTTACAAAAGCAAATTTCACCTACAGCGCTACAGACAACCAGGGTGCCACCAGCCCTGCCAGCGCTACGGTATCGGCGCTGCTGCCGGTGCCAAACGAACCGCCCGTAGCTAACAACGTCAACCTTGAGATCGCCCCCAGCAGCGCTGTGGCGATCGCAGGACTCGGAGGAAGCGACCCCGACGGCTCGATCGAATCCTTCACCATCAACACCGTCCCACCAGCAAATGAAGGGCTGATATTTTTAGGCAATCCCGAAACCGGCGGCCGGATTGTCACCGCCGGTCAAATTCTGACACCGGCTGACATCAACCAATTATTTTTCCAATCGACAGCCAACTTTACAACAGCAAATTTCACGTACAGCGCTACAGACAACCAGGGCGCTACCAGCCCCGCCAGCGCTACTGTCTCTGCCATTCCCCTGAACGAACCAACACCGGCGCCAACACCCACACCACCAACACCGGCGCCAACACCCACACCACCAACACCGGCGCCAACACCCACACCACCAACACCGGCGCCAACACCCACACCACCAACACCGGCACCAACACCCACACCACCAACACCGGCACCAACACCCACACCACCAACACCCGCGCCAACACCCACACCACCAACACCCGCGCCGGAACCAACACCCGCGCCAGAACCAACACCCGCGCCAGAACCAACACCCGCGCCAGAACCAACACCAACACCTGCGCCGGAACCAACACCCACACCCGCGCCGGAACCAACACCCACACCTGCGCCAACACCAACACCAACACCCACACCCACACCCACACCCACACCGGAACCAACACCAACACCCGCGCCAGAACCCACCCCCATATTCAACCCAGTACCCGAACCCGATACCAGTTGCGGTTGCGACCCCTTGCCCCAACCCCCTCTCATCACATTTATCCCCCCCCAGCTAGAGCAAATACTTAACTTCGACTCCAACGCCGCACAACTCATCGACATCCAAAACACCAGCATCGGCACTCCCGGAAACGATTCCTTAACAGGAAACGAAACCAACCAACTATTTCTTTCCAAAGGTGGCGACGACACAGTGTTAGGTGAAGGTGGCCGCGATCTCATCTTCGGCGAACCACAGCGAGACTTCATCGCCTCTGGTAAGGGCAACGACATCGTTTACGCCGGCAAACAAACCGATGCCGTATTTGGTGGCAAACAAGACGATCGCATTTTTGGAGATCGCAGTTCCGACACATTGTACGGCGATCGCGGTATAGACACCATAGTCGGGGACAACGGCAACAATATCGACTTAACCGACAACGACGGCGACCTGATTTTCGGCGGGTCTTCAGGCGACGCCATTGCAGGCACTCAGGGCAATGACACCGTTTACTCCGGCAAAGGCCCTGACATCGCCTATGGTGGCATCGACAACGACTTGATCTGGGGTGACAAAGGCCCGGACACCCTTGACGGCGACAAGGGAGACGACTCTGTGTTTGGTGGCGTCCTCAACTCCCTAGACAGCGACCCCGACGGCTTCGATTTGCTGACAGGAGGTGATGGCAACGACTTACTTAACGGCGAAGAACAAGACGATACCTTGCGAGGTGGCAACGGCTTCGATGTGGTGTTTGGAGGTAAAGGCGGCGATCGTATTTTCGGCGAAACTGACTCGGATACTCTCTACGGCAATCAAGGTTCTGATACCATAATCGGCGACTACGGCACTCAACCAGGCAGCACAATTGCCACCGAAGAAGCCGACTTAATTTTCGGTAACGACACCGGCGATATCATCGGCGGTGGCAGCGGTAACGATCGCATTTTTGCTGGCAAAGGTAATGACTTAGTTTATGGTGGCAAAGATAACGACAGGATTTGGGGTGAACTCGGTTCCGATACGATTGTCGGGGACGAGGGAGACGATTCGCTTTACGGTAGTTTGCAAAACGAGTTAGTGTCCGATGTTGATGGACGCGACTTGCTATTTGGAGGAGATGGAAATGATTTTCAGGGCGGCGGTGAGAGTTCCGACTCTCTCGATGGGGGTTTTGGTAAGGATACCCTTCGTGGAGGCAAGGATGATGATGTTGTACAGGGAGATGCGGGGGATGATTTAATTTACGGCGATGATGGCAGCGATATTTTGTGTGGCGATGAAGGTAACGATACGATTTTTGGCGATCGCGGGGAAAATCTGCGAGGCGCTGTGGGTGAAGACGGCCAGCAAGACTGTATTAATGGTGGCAGTGGCG
>NZ_JAUBTU010000156.1:0-6965 GCF_036705085.1 Microcoleus sp. B6-A1 | reverse complement strand
AAGTTACATCGTCAAATATTTTTAACTGGTTTACACACTGCTGTTATTGTACCTCATCTTTCTGAGAAAGGCTATAGCTTTTGTTGCTTGTGGTGCAATTCTAGCTGTAATTCCCAGGGAACCTGCTTTGGCAAGGCCCACATCTCCTAGCAGTTATCAAAGTTCTTGTCAGAATATTAAGATTACCGGAGCGACTTTATCAGCAAGATGTCGTCTAGCTAATGGCTCAACTAAGTCAACATCAATTTTGATTCGGGGAATAGAGAATCAAAATGGAAACTTGACTTATTCTCGCAATCCAAGAGCCGCTAGCAGTTATCAAGCTTCTTGTAAGAATATTGATAATACCGGATTGACTTTATTAGCAAGTTGTCGTCTAGTCAATGGCTCAACCAAGTCAACATCAATTTTGATTCGGGGAATAGAGAATCAAAATGGAAACTTGACGTATTCTCGCTAGCAATTAAGGTCTGATTAATCCACGACAGACAGCAAACCAGGAGAATTCCATGACGAACTATGACTACATTATTATCGGTGCAGGTTCGGCAGGCTGCGTAGTTGCCAACCGTTTGACAGAAGACAGTAAAACAACCGTGTTATTACTCGAAGCTGGCAACCCAGATACCAAACCAGAGATTCAAATCCCGTCAGACTGCCTAAAACTATTAGGTTCTGAGGTGGACTGGGGATATTTTTCCGAACCAGAACCGTACTTAAATAATCGCAAAATCTACTGTCCCCGTGGCAAAGTTTTGGGTGGCAGCAGTGCGATTAATTTCATGATTTACATTCGAGGCAATCGTCACGATTATGACCACTGGCAAGAATTAGGTAATCCCGGTTGGAGTTACCAGGATATGTTGCCCTATTTCAAGAAATCCGAGCACCAGCAACGAGGTGCCTCCGAATACCACGGGGTTGATGGGGAGTTGAGCGTCACGGATCTCATGGACACTGCGGTAATGTCTCAACGCTTTGTCGAGACAGCAGTGGCAATGGGCTATGACGATAATCCTGACTTCAACGGCAGTCAACAAGAAGGGGCAGGCTTTTATCAATTTACGATTAAAGATGGGAAGCGGCACAGTACCGCTGCGGCTTTTCTGCTTCCCATTCTCGATCGTCCGAATTTGACAACCACAACAGGCGCGTTGGTGACGCGGTTGTTATTTGAGGGCACTTGCACCGTTGGGGTGGAATATCTTCACGAGGGCACACTGCACCAGGTCAGCGTCAACCAGGAAGTGATTTTAAGTGCTGGTGCATTCGATTCGCCCAAACTGCTGCTGCTGTCCGGCATTGGGGATGCAGCACGCCTGCAAGCCTTGGGCATTCCTGTTGTCGCAGATCTGCCTGGGGTCGGCCAAAATCTCCAAGACCACGTTCTCGTTCCCATTACCTACCAGGCAACTGAGGCTGTCCACCCTGCCAACAGCAGCAGTGGGATTGGTGAAGCTGGATTGTTCTTGCATAGCGAGCATAACTTGGATGTTGCACCAGATTTACAGTGTTTCGCAGGTCCCATTCTGTGGGCACCACCTGGCTCTAACCGCTCTGGTCCGGGATTCTTTGGGGTCGCCTCTTTGACCCATGCTCAAAACATTGGGAGTGTCAGCTTGCGATCGTCCGATCCCAAAGATACACCGATGATTCGGCTGAACTCTCTGCAAAGTGAAACTGATGTACAAACGCTAGTTGTAGGGATTAAACTACTCCGCCAAATCTTTGAGACTGATGCCTTTGATGAGTTTCAAGGGGAGGAACTGGCTCCTGGTAGCGACTTGCAGAGCGATGAAGCGCTCTCCGCTTACATCCGAGACGCTTGCGATACGATGTACCATCCGGTCGGCACTTGCAAAATGGGCACTGATTCAATGGCGGTGGTAGACCCCGAACTGCGGGTACATGGGGTTGAGGGATTGCGTATTGTCGATGCTTCCATCATGCCAACGATCACTACAGGAAATACGAATGGGCCGATAATTGCGATCGGCGAAAAAGCAGCCGATTTAATTAAAGTCGCAGGTGGCGTTTCAAAGCAAAGACCTTTGGCGATGATCGCACACTGAAAAGAGCGATCGATCAGTTTTTAGGAGAATCGACGATCGTGATGCTCGATCGATTAAGTCCAGATGAAGTGACAGCACTAGAACTGGCAACGGGTGTACCGAAATGCTTTGAAATATGCCTAACACAACAGGAAACATGAGCGCGCCAGCCCAATATGAGATGCCAACAGTGCTTCAACGAATGTCTGATGCCATCAACGCACACGACGTTGACGCGCTCGTGAGCTGCTTCGCTAATGATTACAAGGGTGAACTACCGCTGCATCCTGAGAGTTCCTTCGCCGGACTAGCCCAAGTCCGGGAGAACTGGACTGCCTTGTTTGCCCAGGTTCCAGATTTACGTGCAACTTTGGTTGCTTCGACGATCCACTGTGACCTCGCCTGGGCTGAATGGCACTGGCAAGGTACGCGCACGTCCGGATCGGCACTGAATATGCGTGGTGTAGTCGTTGCTGGCCTACGCAACGGAATCATCGCGTGGGCAAGGCTATACATGGAGCCGGTTCATGACCAGTCGTCAACTGGCTAGGTAGAAGTAGATTCTAAGAAGAAAACCGAACGCTCAAAACTACAAGAGGAAACTATGAAAACACTACTGAAGCGATTTGCGTTACTGCTTGGTTTGATGACTGGTGTTTCAACTTATCTCGTCTTACCTGCCTCGGCTGACTCTACTGCTGACTTGGTACTCAGTTTGAAGTGCCAAGGTGGATACAACGTTAATGTTTGGAAAAGGTATAATTCGGGCGAACTTCTCTACCGTTCTACAAGTCCTCAAGGTAATTTGAGTTTGGGCAAGGGAACTAGAGACGATACAGGAGTGGCTCAAGTTTATAAGTTTAAGAATGGCAACTATAAATATCAGGTGCTTGGTGGTAAGGGAGATCATCAAGGGAAGGGGACTTTAGAGGTGTACAAGAACGATCGCTCCATTATGAGTAAAACTTGTACACCCAATGGATGAATTGATCTGCTTGTGAACAACTCAAAAACCTGTCTTTAGAAATAGAAAGATTAACTGGCTGCTTAACTCAGGGAACTTGAGTGGTCGGAACAGGATGAACGTTGAAGAATGAAAGCAGTACATAAAAAAGAAAATTATGACACCAACTCTCGCATCAGTAGGATATATGCACACTCTTCTCTGTCGCCAGATCGGCATTACCCACCCCATCTTCTCCGCAGGTATGGGACCTGTAGCCGGACCAGAACTCGCGGCGGCGGTGTCGAATGCTGGTGGCTGTGGGGTGCTGGGTGGAGTGTTCATGCCACCCCCGATCCTCCAACAAGCGATCCGCCGCATCCGCGCCCTGACGCAGAAACCTTTTGGGGTGAACCTCATTCTTCCCCTGCTAGAAGAAGGGCAGATTGATGTCTGCCTAGCAGAGCGGGTACCGCTGCTGGTGCTCTTTTGGGGTGATCCAAGCCCCTACATCGCCGAGGCTCACCGACATAATACCAAGGTCTTTATCCAGGTGGGGTCGATCGAGGAAGCCACAGCCGCTGCCGCTATGGGTGTTGATGCGCTCATCGTTCAAGGGGTCGAAGCAGGGGGGCACGTGAGGAGCCGCACCTCGCTGTCAACCCTTGTGCCAGCGGTGGTCGATGCGGTTACATCCGTGCCTGTGCTTGCCGCTGGAGGTATTGCTACGGGTCGAGGAGTGGTAGCAGCCCTCAATCTTGGAGCACAAGCGGTGTCAATGGGGACGCGGTTTCTGTGTAGCACCGAAGCCGCTGCAACTCGTGCTTACCAGGAACGGGTCGTCAGCAGCACAGCCGAGGACACGGTGTATACCACGCTTTTCGATGGTGGTTGGTCTGATGCGCCCCACCGGGTGCTACGCAATGCTACGTTCACGGAGTGGGAGGCTGCGGGCTGTCCAACGAGTGGGCAGCGTCCAGGTGAGGGGACGATCGTCGGTACTGTCCCACTGGCTGGCACCACTATGGATGTGCCGAAATATGGGTCGATGATTCCAATCACTGGCTTCATCGGGGATATGGAGTCTGTGGCTCTCTATGCAGGAGAGTCTTGCAATCTGATTCACGACATTAAGCCCGCAGCGCAGATTGTTCAGGACGTGGTACGAGAGGCTGAAGAGGTCATCGCACAGATGCAGCGGTAACGGAAAAATTAACTCGCCGCTTAACTCAGGGAACTTGAGTGTTCTGAATGCAATGAAAGTTGAAGAATGAACACATTAAGGAGTTGGAGCGACCTGCAACACCAATCAGCGAACACAATCGCTATCAGTGCGTGGAAGACACCACAAAGGACAATATGCAAAGGAAAACATTCAAAACGTCTGATGGTGCCCAATTGAGCTACATCAGTGCAGGTCAAGGAAAACCGCTCGTGATGCTTCACGGTTGGTCGCAGTCGGCGGAACAATTCAAATATCAAATTCCCGTTTTTGCCGAACACTATCAGGTGATCGCTGTTGATTTGCGGGGACATGGTGAGTCAGAAAAAGTATCGTTCGGTTATCGAATTTCTCGCTTGTCTAAGGATGTTCAGGAATTAATCGGTGCTCTGCAACTCGAAAAGCCACACCTGCTAGGTCACTCAATGGGATGTGCCATCATCTGGAGCTATCTCGATCTATTTGGGTTGGATGAAATCGATCGGTTAGTGTTGGTCGATCAATCGCCACTAGGAACATTGCGATCGCATTGGAACGTTCAAGAAATAGCAGAATCCGGGGCAATTTTTACTGCTGAACAACTCAATGCAGTAATACATAGCCTGGAGAACGGCAACGCCGAGGAATCGACTCGAAACATCCTGACTTCAATGGTTACATCAGCGATGTCAAAGGAACAGTTCGAGTGGATCGTCGAGTGCAACTTTCGCTGTCCGCGCGCGATCGCTGCAACTCTGCTATACAACCATCTTCATACGGACTGGCGCGATCAAATTGTCAGAATTCGTCAGCCAACTTTGATTATTGGTGGCAGAAAAAGTCTGGTTCCGTGGACATCGCAAGCCTGGATTAATCAAAGCATTCCTGACTCTGAGTTGGAAATCTTTGAGGAGGCTGAAGGTGGGGGACATTTCATGTTCATCGAGAATCCAGAAAAGTTCAACCGACGAGTTTTGCAGTTTCTATCGCGATCGCTTTACCCAGCAGCCCAACATTCCTTCCACCGGGGCGCGGACAACTGATGTCGCGGTCAATTAAAGCACTACAGGTTGCGCCGGGTGAATGCGTCGTGATGGCATCAGCCCGAAAGTCGATCGATCCCGTGATTCAGGGTGGTCGTTTATCTAAATATCAACGCTAGATCATTTGTGACAAGTTAAGAAAAAGTGCAAATTGTCAAGGGGGGTAGACAAAAGAAGGTATAATAGGCTAAAACATATATCTGGCAAGCATTTGAGCCCAAATTGAACCTGTTATGACTCGCAAAAAACGAATCAACCGAGATCATGCAAAGAAAAAAAATCGTCCCCAAGTAGAAAATGAAGCGATCGCGAATCACCTGGAAGATTTATTAATTCCAGCAATGGCTGCCCAAAAAACTTTTTATCGCCAACTAAATTTAAGAGATAGAATTCTGACATTACCATTAATGATGGCAGCAATATTAAGTTTATTATGGCGAGACATAGCAGGAGTAACAGAATTAACCAGATTATTAAATAGAGAGGGATTTTTATGGTGTCAGCCACAAGAAATTAGCCAACAAGCATTATCACAAAGATTTTTAACTTTTCCAGCAATTTTATTTGAAAAAGTATTTAAGGAATTACTACCTCATTTTCGTCAGGAATGGTTAACAAGAAAATCAAGACCCCTTCCAGATAGCGTACAATTTGCCTTAAAAAACTTTGAAAACATCTGGATAGCTGACGGCTCAACATTAGAAGCATTATTTAAGAAGCTACAAAGTTTATCAGATGTGCCAATTGGTCAATTATCCGGAAAAATGGGAGTAATAATAGACCTAGTAACTCATCTTCCCGAAGAAATTTGGTTTTGGACAAATCCCAAACAAGCAGATACTCATTGGGAAGAAGACTTACTAAAAGCAGTTAAGCCAAAAACCTTGCTGTTACTGGATCGAGGCTTCTATCACTTCGCTTTTTGGCAAAAACTCATAGACCAAGAAATTGGATTTATCACTCGAATCAAGAAAGGTGCATCTTATCAAATCGAGCGGGTATTAACCAATACTTATGATGTCAAAGACCAGATAATTAAAATAGGTGCAGGTACAAAACAAACACCAGCTTTGACTATAAGATTAGTACAGATTCGCTCCAAGACTTCCTGGCGTTCTTATCTGACAAGTGTCCGAGAACCTGAAATATTGCCCCCCTATGTAGTAGCAGATTTATATCAAAGACGCTGGCGAATTGAAGACGCATTTTGTACAGTAAAAAGATTATTAAATCTCAGCTATTTATGGACAGGTTCATTAAACGGAATTAAGCTCCAAATCTGGGCTACTTGGCTATTTTATGCGGTTTTAGTAGATTTAGGAGATGCGGTGGCAGATGAATTAGGAGTACCAATTGAACGTGTTTCATTAGAAATGATTGATCGGGGGATGTATCATTTTTCGGTTGCCTATCAAAAAGGATTAGCTTCTGACCTAGTTAAGTATTTTGCCTCCGATAAAAATCAAGATTTAGGGATTGTTAAGCGACGACGAAAACCTCATGTCAGGCTAATTATTTCTCCTTTCCCTGGAACTCAAAGAAGTCCCGAACAATTTTTTTTCAATAATAAAGGAACAAATGGAGTCATATTTTAATTGGGTCAACAGGTAAAACATGAGTAAAATTACTCATTGACAATAGTGCTTTTAGCCCACATTCCGCAGATGTGATTATCTTACTGGTATTTTTCAAAAATCAAAGCCATAAAGCTTTTTTTAGTCTAACTA
>NZ_JAUBTU010000155.1:0-7037 GCF_036705085.1 Microcoleus sp. B6-A1 | reverse complement strand
TCATTATTATCTCCGATGATTCACTTTTACTTCCTCAATCCGCGTATGTGCCAGTTGGGGGTGCGGAATGTGGGTTTCAATCCCTGATAGGGTTTTAGGTTTTTTCCGGCTTGTGCTGGAAAAGATTTGCACAAGCAAGTCCTTCGCGTTTCAATCCCTGATAGGGTTTTAGGTTTTTTCCGGCGCAAGTGGTGTAGCAACCGTGGCTCACACCGTTAAGTTTCAATCCCTGATAGGGTTTTAGGTTTTTTCCGGCATTCATAGTTATCCTTGGGGTGTAAGTGAATTCTCAAGCTATGTTTCAATCCCTGATAGGGTTTTAGGTTTTTTCCGGCTCGGATTTCTCCCATGCCCTCGATCGCATATAGCTCGTTTCAATCCCTGATAGGGTTTTAGGTTTTTTCCGGCGAATCCACGGTTAGCGTTTATTACGCCTTCGGTGATAGTTTCAATCCCTGATAGGGTTTTAGGTTTTTTCCGGCGTCCGATCGACTTTTCCAACATCAAATCGTACTTAACAGACTGTTTCAATCCCTGATAGGGTTTTAGGTTTTTTCCGGCGTGCGATCGAGCTTCTCCTATTCTTTCTACAAGCTTAGAGTTTCAATCCCTGATAGGGTTTTAGGTTTTTTCCGGCAACCTTGCAGAATATGAGGTTGTAGAAAAATCTGTTGTTTCAATCCCTGATAGGGTTTTAGGTTTTTTCCGGCCGAATGCTGAAATTTCAATGCTCGGTAAAAAAATGTTTCAATCCCTGATAGGGTTTTAGGTTTTTTCCGGCTAGCGCTATGTCAAATGATTTAGCTTTAGCAAGATAAGTTTCAATCCCTGATAGGGTTTTAGGTTTTTTCCGGCTTACCCAAACCGGGATTTTAAATCTGAGTTTTATAGTTTCAATCCCTGATAGGGTTTTAGGTTTTTTCCGGCTAAAGCTGACCAAGCGATCCGCGCCATTTTCCAGATTTTGTTTCAATCCCTGATAGGGTTTTAGGTTTTTTCCGGCCGGAACAACTTTGTAAAACTTGCGGTTCCGAGGTGTTTCAATCCCTGATAGGGTTTTAGGTTTTTTCCGGCCCTTTAAAAGTAGCACCCGCGCTAAAATCTTGTAGTTTCAATCCCTGATAGGGTTTTAGGTTTTTTCCGGCCCACGGCGCGAACACTCAGGCTCTTAAAAAGCTTGGTTTCAATCCCTGATAGGGTTTTAGGTTTTTTCCGGCCAATCTGGTATTTGAGGCTGATACGTTTGACTTTTTCGCTTGTTTCAATCCCTGATAGGGTTTTAGGTTTTTTCCGGCATCATGAAAATCTGCAATCAACTTTGAGGTGTTGTTTCAATCCCTGATAGGGTTTTAGGTTTTTTCCGGCCTAAAATTCCGTCCATATTTACCCCTTAAATCTTAGTTTCAATCCCTGATAGGGTTTTAGGTTTTTTCCGGCTCAAATCGTAAGGCTGCCGAAATCAAGGCGCGGACGATCGGTTTCAATCCCTGATAGGGTTTTAGGTTTTTTCCGGCTCGATTCTGTCGTTAAAAGGGAGCGCGGTTGCTCCGTTTCAATCCCTGATAGGGTTTTAGGTTTTTTCCGGGGCACCCAGACAAAAATATTCCCAACCCAATAAAAGGTTTCAATCCCTGATAGGGTTTTAGGTTTTTTCCGGCGGAAGTATGACCTATCCAGCTGGAATAACGTATAGAAGTACCAGGTTTCAATCCCTGATAGGGTTTTAGGTTTTTTCCGGCGAGTAAAAGAGCTTTTTTAAAGCTAAAAAAAGACGGTTTCAATCCCTGATAGGGTTTTAGGTTTTTTCCGGCTTGATTTTGTCTCGTTATTCTCATGAGGATTAATTTATGTCGGGTTTCAATCCCTGATAGGGTTTTAGGTTTTTTCCGGCTTGAGCCAGCGTGCAAAACGCCTCGGATTGAATGGTTTCAATCCCTGATAGGGTTTTAGGTTTTTTCCGGCCTTCCAGTTTTCACGGTCGTGTTAGATATTCTGATGAAAAATTGTTTCAATCCCTGATAGGGTTTTAGGTTTTTTCCGGCCCTTTAATAGCTGCTAAAGGTATTAAATGTAATCAAGGTTTCAATCCCTGATAGGGTTTTAGGTTTTTTCCGGCCTCAAGATGAAGCGCCTCACAGAGTAAGTGAGTTGTTTCAATCCCTGATAGGGTTTTAGGTTTTTTCCGGCTTGACGGCAGATAAAAATGTTACTGGTGAAGTTCCGTTTCAATCCCTGATAGGGTTTTAGGTTTTTTCCGGCTAGTTTGTTCAGAAATTGAGTGTGCGATCGAAGATGAAGTTTCAATCCCTGATAGGGTTTTAGGTTTTTTCCGGCCAGGGTTTTGAGGCTCTAATGGCTCAAGTGTGGGTTTCAATCCCTGATAGGGTTTTAGGTTTTTTCCGGCTTAATGCCGAAGATTTCGCTAGCCTGCAACCTGAAGTAAGGCGTTTCAATCCCTGATAGGGTTTTAGGTTTTTTCCGGCGATACACCACAAATCATTGCATCGGGTATTATCGTTTCAATCCCTGATAGGGTTTTAGGTTTTTTCCGGCATGTTGTAAAGCAATACTAGCACTGCAAGTAGAGTTTCAATCCCTGATAGGGTTTTAGGTTTTTTCCGGCTTATTCATCAATCCCCCTACTCACATCTCGATTTCTACAGTTTCAATCCCTGATAGGGTTTTAGGTTTTTTCCGGCCTCAATCAGCTCCGAGATAAAGTTGTCCAGGAGCTAGTTTCAATCCCTGATAGGGTTTTAGGTTTTTTCCGGCCTTATGTAATCGAAAAAGTAAATGCTGCTGAAGGTTTCAATCCCTGATAGGGTTTTAGGTTTTTTCCGGCCTCCGAGGCTAGCGCATTGATGTCAAGCCAGGGAGCTTCTGTTTCAATCCCTGATAGGGTTTTAGGTTTTTTCCGGAATTCTATTAGCCAAATTAGTCCTGAAATCTCGCGTTTCAATCCCTGATAGGGTTTTAGGTTTTTTCCGGCCGCCGCTACCAACCCCATCCCCGAACTGCTGTTGTTTCAATCCCTGATAGGGTTTTAGGTTTTTTCCGGCGCCGGAGGTTTAATTAATGCCTAAATTAATCGTACTGCAGTTTCAATCCCTGATAGGGTTTTAGGTTTTTTCCGGCTTACATGGGCGGTTGTGGGTAATTGAAGATTATGATGTTTCAATCCCTGATAGGGTTTTAGGTTTTTTCCGGCTCTAGTCAAGAGTGTGAGGCATATTTTGCGGAAATAAGTTTCAATCCCTGATAGGGTTTTAGGTTTTTTCCGGCCAGCGTCGGTGGTAATTTGTAGCAGTTGACTGATAACGTTTCAATCCCTGATAGGGTTTTAGGTTTTTTCCGGCCCCCCTCCCCTCCCCACACCTACAGTGTCAGTTGCTGTTTCAATCCCTGATAGGGTTTTAGGTTTTTTCCGGCTCAGTCGCAGAACTAAACAAATGTTGTTAGGTTTAAGCGTTTCAATCCCTGATAGGGTTTTAGGTTTTTTCCGGCTGCCCGTTCCAGAAGCCAGGGTGTATTTGGTTTTCAAGGTGCAGTTCCGTGAATCTAAAACAAAAGTACCATTCCAGCCTTCGGGTTGTCAATACCAAAAATTTCATATTCACTCCAAAACCTTATCCTGTAAAGCTTTCAGACTTTCCGTGAATCTTTTTTTCAGAGGATGGGCATCAAACTCTTGCTGCACATGAGTTTGAGGCGAAAAATTTGATACCCCTATTTTAACACCTACCGGTTCACGGAAACTAGGCAAAAAATATTGTGTGATCGACTGGCACTAGCCCACCAATGCGTTCAATCTTACCCTGACAGCAAGCGCACAGCGGAAAAAACCAAATACTGTCTTCCTTGGGTTGCATGACTTTGTTCGGCATGGCGATCGTAACTTAGACTTGAGTCCTAGCCGGAATCAATCTCCTCAACTGGTTGGATGACTTTGTTCGGCATGGCGATCGTAACTTAGACTTGAGTCCTAGCCGGAATCAATCTCCTCAACTGGTTGGATGACTTTGTTCGGCATGGCGATCGTAACTTAGACTTGAGTCCTAGCCGGAATCAATCTCCTCAAACGATTCCGCCAACCAGAAAGCAAAGCGATTAAAAAACAACTCCGATATATCCAAAAAAATTAGCTCATATTCAACAGCTAACGACTTAGACACTTATCTCTAAAATCTCACGAAAAAGCCATATAAAAGCTGCAAAGTCGTAGACTTATCAAAATCTATGCTTTAGAAAATCCCCGACCACAACTTATATTTTACCGAAATTGAATCCCCAATTAATTGCTAGGAGTAATTTGCCGCGACTTCTTCAGCGCAACCTAAACGTTCAATAATTAGCGAATTTTTACCTGCTATATTTGCGGTATTTACGCTTCGCGGTGCCGAAAAATATTATTGGCGACTTGCCTAAAAATCCCCCAAATTAACTTAAAATTAGTAGAGTGGCATTTACCTTAAAACTCCCGATGACAAAAGCCGAAATTAGCACCAAAAACATCACAGTTCCTAACGGGGATTTGCAAATAGCTGCATACCTCGCCCAGCCAGCCTCCCCAGGGCAATTTCCCGCAGTAATCGTGATTCAAGAAATCTTTGGCGTCAACTCGCACATCCGCGAAGTTACTGAAAGAATAGCAAAAGAAGGATATGTGGCGATCGCCCCAGCCATTTACCAGCGTCAAGCCCCCGGCTTTGAAACCGGCTACACACCCGAAGCCATCCAAATCGGCAGAGAATACAAAGAAAAAACCACCGCTTCCGAACTTCTGGGCGATATCCAAGCCACCATCGATTACCTCAAAACTCTACCCTCTGTCAAACCCGAAGGTTTTGGCTGCATCGGTTTCTGCTTTGGAGGACACGTCGCCTACCTCGCCGCTACTTTGCCCGAAATCAAGGCTACAGCGTCGTTCTACGGCGCCGGTATCGCCACCCTAACCCCCGGCGGCGGCACCCCCACGATCGCCCGCACAGCAGACATTAAAGGCACTCTCTACGCCTTTTTTGGCACTCAAGACCCCAGCATACCCTTAGAACAAGTTGACCAAATCGCCGCAGAATTGCAAAAACACAGTATTTCTCACCAAATTTTCCGCTACAATGCCGATCACGGCTTCTTCTGCGACCACCGCGGCAGTTACGACGCTACGGCAGCAGCCGACTCGTGGGTGCAGGTGAAGCAGCTATTTCATCAGCAACTTCAACCAGCTTAGAGAGTGGGAGATGGGGAGATAGGGAGATGGGGAGAGTGGGAAATTTTTTTCTACTGACGACTGCCAACTAAATTACTGACAACTGACAACTAAACTGACATGAATTCCAAATCTACAGGTTCTCAAAGCGCAAAAGCATCCTTTTCAATGGATGATTTTGCTAAAGCCCTCGAACAGCACAATTACGAGTTCCAGAAGGGACAAGTAGTGCGCGGCAAAGTGTTCGAGTACGACTCAAACGGCGCGTATGTTGATATCGGCGGCAAGTCTTCGGCTTTTTTGCCGATCGAAGAGGCTGCTTTGAGAACAGTAACGGATTTGTCGGAAGTGGTTCCCCTGGACGAGGAACGGGACTTTTTGATTATCCGCGAACAAGATGCAGATGGCCAAGTTACTTTGTCTCTGCGGCAGTTACAAATTCAGCAAGCTTGGGAAGATTTAGTTGAATTGCAGGAAACCGGTAAAGTTCTTCAGGTGCGGGTTTCTGGGGCAAATAAGGGCGGCGTGACTGTAGATGTTCAGGGAATGCGCGGCTTTATTCCCCGATCGCACTTAGTCGATCGCGATAACCTAGAATCGCTGATCGGTCAATCTTTGAGCGTTAATTTTTTGGAGGTCGATCGCGAACGAGAAAAACTCGTACTTTCCCAGCGGATGGCCACTCAATCCAATGCCTTCAAGGACTTGCAAATTGGTCAGTTGGTGGAAGGAAAAGTCAGCAGCATCAAGCCTTTTGGCGTGTTTGTGGACTTGGAAGGAGTTAGCGGTTTGCTGCACATCAAGCAAGTCAGCCAAAAATATATTGATAACCTTGGAAAGGTGTTTGCTCCCGGTCAACCCCTGAAAGCGATCGTGCTTGACCTCGATGAAAGTCGTGGCCGAATTTCACTTTCTACTCGGGTACTGGAAAATTACCCAGGGGAAATGGTGGATAAAATGGCGGATGTTATGGATACCGCAGAAGAGCGATCGGAACGTGCTAGAAAGACTCTTTCTTAAGTCTTGATCTAATTACAACCCCGACTTATTAAAGAAGTCGAGGTTGTAAGCTTTTGTGCATTTAAATTGTATGTTGAGGGCGGGGAAGATGCCCAACCCCTACTCCCCAAAAGAAGGAAAATTTATTTTACCATGCAATTTAAATGCGTATTAGCTTAAGAGTGCGATCGTTTTACGTTTAATTAAGGAATGAGAATTAAATAACTTCCACTCTTGAAAGTGGGACGGGCGGGACGCCCATCCCACAATAACAATTAAAATTGTAAGTTATTTAATTCGCGCTCCTAAGTTGATTTACTTATTTTGCATTTTATATCAACTTCTTATACCAGTTTCCAAAAAGAATCCCACTATAGCAATCCTCACATCATTTGTGAATTTCTTACGGACTCCCCGAACCCGCTCTGAGGGTTGGGGTGGGGTAAAAAATTTACGACTCCTGCAAGGATTGCTATATAGCCCACATTCCGCAGGTGGGATCGCGGGATCGAGTATTTTTAAAAGATGAGCAAAATTGAAGCGTCTGATATTAGAGTACAGGATCTTGACCACTGCGGTCTAATTGCTGGCATCTGTGATTCCATGGGATTAGTTGAACAACTCGCTCGACTGCTGGGTACTCACCCACAAGAAATCGTCACTCCCGGTCAAGCCATCAAAGCAATGATTTTGAATGGGTTGGGATTTGTCAGCGCCCCCCTGTACCTGTTGGAAAATTTTTTTGTCGGTAAGGTCACAGAACACTTGTTGGGAGAGGGTATCAGACCAGAACACTTAAATGATGACAGACTCGGGCGCGTTCTGGACAAAA
>NZ_JAUBTU010000203.1:0-1127 GCF_036705085.1 Microcoleus sp. B6-A1 | reverse complement strand
AATTTCCCTATCGCCTGTTCGCTCGATAACAAATCCACTAATTGGCAGAATGTACGATTTCAAATACACAACAAGAAACGTAGACTAACCCTACTAACGAATAGACTCGAATACTTAAAAACTAAGCCAGTCAAAGTCTTCGTCCCTTACGGCGATATCTTTGTTGTCGGTTCCAAGGATGAATCTTTCGGCAATCAAGTCTCTCAGTGGAATGGAAATAAAATAACTTTTAGAGTCCCCAAATGCTTGGAGTCGCGATTCGGGAAAACTGTATCTTCCGAGGTCGGTGATTTCAATCGCAAGATAAATAGGCTGCCAGAATGCGGGGCTAAGACCTGGCACTTCTACCGCAAAAACGGAAAGTGGGTTATTGCTGTGCAGTTTACCCCAAATCCTGTTAATCAAGTTTCTAGAAGTAGGATGTACGGTTGTATCGGTATCGATATGAATCCCGGTTCTATTGGGTGGGCTTATGTTGATCTTCAAGGAAACCTCAAAGCCAAAGGGCAGATTCCATTGCAGATGGGATTGCCGAACGGCAAGCAACAGGCTCAAATTGTTAAAGTTTGCCTGCAACTAGCAGCAAAGGCTGCGGAATTTGAATGCCCCGTAGTTTGTGAAGAACTTGATTTCTCCACAAAAAAGGAATCTTTAGGAGAGAAAGGTAGAAAATATTCTCGAATGTTGTCGAGTTGGGCGTACAGTGAATTTTACAAGCAACTCAATCCTATTTTGTCGAATCGTGGAGTTGAGTTAATTACAGTTAACCCAGCATATTCGAGCATTATCGGCTTGGTAAAATATCTGAGAATGTATGGCTTAGCTAGCGACGAATCTGCCGCGCTGGTGATTGCTCGCCGAGCTATGCGACTAAGTGAAAAAATACCTCGCTCCTTAACCGCCTATTCTGAGGTGAACTCGGAAAAGCACGTTTGGAGCGAGTGGAACCAACTGAATAAAAAAATCAAACGTTCCGGTGTAATATCACGTCGCTGTGATTATTATACCGTTTCTAACTGGAGTTTCTTGGTCAACCTCGATGTCGAGGAAGCGTAGGCGCTAAGAAAGAACGTTTCAAACTTATACCGCTGAGCTTACCCAGGTTTGCCTAGGTTTTTTAAAGCGGT